>NZ_JBLWIT010000139.1:0-78082 GCF_048381435.1 Rhodococcus mengyinensis
GTGCGGACCCAGACGAAGCGGACCGGTCGGGTGTGGTGCGGTGCGGGTGCGGTCAGGGCGTCCGCGATCGACGCCCGCACCGCATCCGGGTCGACCGGGTCGGTCGCGAAGTGGCGGACCGAGCGGCGCAGCAGCACCGCCTCCGCCCGGCCCAGCTCGACGGATTCGGCGGTGCCGAGCCAGAACAGGTCCTCGGCGCCGCGGCGGATCAGATCCTGTGCCCGCGAACCGTCGTCGACCAGATCCAGGCCCCGCACGACCGCGACCGGTACCCCACCGAGTTTGCCCTTGACCAGATCCCCCGCGGCGGCGATCTCGTCGGCGACCGCCACCTCCGTCACCACCAGTTCGTTGCCCTGACTGTCGCGGGACCCGGCGTAGCCGTGCAGCACCGGCAGCCCGACCGCGCCGATCGCGGCGTCGATCTGACCGTTGCGCCACGCCCGGCCCATGGTGTCGGTGACCACCACCGCCACCCGCACCCCCAGCGCCACCTCGATCGCATCGCGCAGGGCGCGGGCGCTGGCGTCGGGATCCTCCGGCAGCAATGCGAGTTCGGAGCCCTCCACGTTCGAGCCGTCGATCCCCGACGCGGCCTGCACGACCCCGAGCCGGTTCTCGGTGATCAGGGTCCGGCCCTTGCGGGCCACGATCCGCACCGCTTCCTGCTCGACCAGGCGCCGTCGGGCGGCGTCGCGTTCCTCCGGGTCGGAGGGCGAGGACACGATCCGGCCCTCGACCTTCGAGAACACCTTGCTGGTGACCACCAGCACGTCCCCTTCGGCGAGCCACGGTGCGGCCGCGACGATCGCCGCCGCCAGGTCGTCGCCGGGCCGGAACTCGGGCAGACCGGTCACCGGGCGGATCTCGATCGCCCCGCCCGGGGCGTGATCGAGCCCGGACGCACCCGCAGGGTCGCTCACAACGTCACCCCCGCCACGTCCAGCGCCGCCCGCACCATCGCCGCGGTGGCGTCGGGGTCGGTCATGATCAGCGGCACCCGGGCCACCTCCACACCGGGGATCTCGGCGGTGTCGGTGTCGTGGACCAGCCAGCCGTCGAGGATCCCGGTCCCGGACCGTGCCCCGTACCACCGGCCGATCGCCTCCGCCGAGGTGTCCACCCCGATCACGTCGAGGCATTCGTCGGCCATGCCCCGCAACGGTTTTCCGCCGACGATCGGCGAGATCCCGACCACCTTCGCCGCGGTGGTGCGCAGACCACCCCGGATCCCGGGCACCGCTAGGATCGCCCCCACACTGACCACCGGATTCGACGGTGCCAGCAACACGATGTCGGCGGCCTCGATCGCCTCGAGCACCCCCGGCGCCGGGGCGGCCTGCTCGGCGCCGATGTGCGCGAAGCTGTGCGTCGGCACCTGGGCGCGGTACCGCACCCACCACTCCTGGAAGTGGATCGCCCGCTGCTCCCCGTCCTCGGGATCGGTGATCACGACGTGAGTTTCACTACGATCATCGGTCACCGGCAGCAAGGTCACACCCGGTTGCCACCGGTTGCACAACGCCTCGGTCACCGCCGACAACGGATACCCCGTCCGCAGCATCTGGGTGCGGATCAGATGCGTGGCGATGTCCCGGTCCCCGAGCCCGAACCAATCCGGTTTCGCACCATATGCGGCGAGTTCTTCCTTCGCGTTCCAGGTTTCCCCGGCATGCCCCCACCCACGCTCGGTGTCGATACCGCCGCCGAGGGTATACATGCAGGTATCCAGGTCCGGGCAGATCCGCAACCCGTGCATCCACACATCGTCACCGACATTGACCACCGCCGTAACGACATGGCCCGAATCGGCCCCCAGAAGTCTCCGCACACCTTGCAGGAACCGGGCCCCACCCACCCCGCCAACCAATACAGTCACGTTCACGGTGCAAGCCTAGGCGGTGGCCGCCCGCCTCCTGTGTGCTGCTTCCCCGGAGCGAATCGAGAGCGCGAAATAGTAATCGACTTTCGACGGTTAGCTTGACCGCGACACGCTGGGCGTGTCTAATCACAAATATGTCATTCCGACGTTGTGGGCGTGGAATCACTTGCAGCGGGGATCAATTCGAACGGTTGTTCGAACGGGTGGCAGGGGTGTTCGGTTCGGGGTACATGATCGATCGAAATTTTCTGCGCTATCACAGGTGAGGAGGCGGAACGATGCCCAATGAGCAGATCGAGTCGGAGACTCGCTGGAGCACAGTAAGCGACGAACCGCAGACCAATTCCGAAGCAGGCGCAGCGGACGGCGTCTGTGTTCAAGAAGTCTGTGTGCAAGAAGGCAGTGTGAAAGAAATTCCTGTGCCGGAACTCGTCGCACAGGAAGTCGAGACGACGGGCCCCCGCCCGGCGTTGAGTCTGGTGACCGGTTTCGACGAATTGTTCGAGACCATCGAGGATCAGTGGCAGGAACGCGCGCTCTGTGCGCAGACCGACCCTGAGGCCTTCTTCCCCGAAAAGGGAGGCTCCACCAGGGAAGCGAAGCGCATCTGCCTGGGCTGTGAGGTGCGGGACGAATGCCTCGACTACGCACTGGCCAACGACGAGCGGTTCGGTATCTGGGGTGGTCTGTCGGAGCGTGAGCGCCGGCGCCTGAAGCGGGGGATCGTCTAGTTCAGTCTTCGTCGCCCGGCAAATCCGGGTCGATGACCTCGGGTTCGACTCCGAGGTACGTACTCACCTGCTGTACGAGCACGTCGTGCACCAGGTCGGTGAGGTCGTCCGGGTCCTTGGCGCGCTGTTCGAGCGGTCGCCGGAACAGGACGACTCGCGCCCGCGTCGTGGATCCGTGCCGGTCGATGCCGGCCGGGATCAGTCGGGACAGTGGCACGGGCCCGTCCGCCACGACCTCGGCGGGCCAGTTGACCGAATCCGGGTCGAGCGCATGAATTTTCGGGACCTCGTCGACGGCGATGTCCAGCTTCGTCAGGCGTTCGCGCCAGCGCGCGTCGATCGGCGCGAACGCCTCGAGCACCACTAGATCGAACTTCTCTGCGCGGCTCCGTCGTGCCGGCGCGTCCGGAGGGAACACGGACCCGCGGATTCCCCGTCCCCGTCGGTCGACGGATCGGGTGGTCACGGGACGCCTGCGTCGTGCTCTGGACATGGTGTGGACATTACGACAGCCGCACACTCTCGGTGTGTCCGAGTAGGTGCCGGGCCTTCGTGGGGCTAGGCTCCCTAGCTGTGAGATCTCTGCGTCGATGCTGCCGCCCCGGGTGCAAGAACCCCGCTGTCGCGACGCTCACGTACGTCTACTCCGACTCCACCGCCGTCGTCGGCCCGCTCGCCACGGTCGACGAACCGCACTCGTGGGATCTGTGCGAAACGCACGCGTCGAGGATTACCGCACCCAAGGGCTGGGAACTGGTTCGGTACGAAGGTGGGTTCTCGTCGAGCACCCCGGACGAGGACGACCTGACCGCGCTGGCGGAGGCCGTGCGGGAGGCGGGCCTCGGCGATCGCGGGCGGTCCGAACGGACCCTGTCCACCGAGGATCGCGCGGAGACCGGCACCCAGCCCGGCCCGGCACGCACCGGTCGTCGCGGCCATCTGCGGGTACTTCCCGACCCTTCCAACTGACGTCCCGGCCTGCTTCGGGGCCTGCGGTCCGCGGCGTGCCGTGCCCGCGACGGGCAGGCATTAGGCTTGCGCCAGCACTGGTGCTCGTAAAGGAGAAACAAGAAGTGGCGCGATCAGCCGAGTCCGTACATGCCGTGATCAAGGCTTACGACGTGCGGGGTGTCGTCGGTGAACACATCGACGCCGCGTTCGTGCAGGACGTGGGTGGCGCATTCGCACGACTCGTTCGCGAGGACGGCGCCACGAAGGTCGTGATCGGCTACGACATGCGCGCGTCTTCCCCGGACCTGGCCCGTGCATTCGCCGACGGCGTCACCGCCCAGGGCCTGGACGTAGTCCTCATCGGTCTCGCGTCCACCGATCAGCTGTATTTCGCGTCGGGGCTGTTCGACTGCCCGGGTGCGATGTTCACGGCGAGCCACAACCCGGCGAAGTACAACGGCATCAAGCTGTGCCGCGCAGGCGCGAAGCCGGTGGGGCAGGAGACGGGCCTTTCCACGATCGCGGCCGAGGTCGTCGACGGGGTCCCCGCGTTCGACGGCGCTCCCGGCACGGTGTCCGAGGAGGACGTGCTCGAGCAGTACGCGAGCTTCGTCCGCGGACTGGTGAACCTCTCCGACCTCCGCCCGCTGACGGTCGCCGTCGACGCGGGCAACGGCATGGGCGGGCACACCGTTCCCGCGGTGTTCGAGCCGATGCCGGTGAAGCTGGAGCCGCTGTACTTCGAGCTCGACGGCACGTTCCCGAACCACGAGGCGAATCCGCTCGACCCGGCGAACCTCGTGGATCTGCAACGGTACGTCCGTGAGACCGGTGCCGACATCGGTCTGGCCTTCGACGGCGACGCGGACCGCTGCTTCGTGGTCGACGAGCTCGGCAACCCGGTGTCGCCGTCCGCCGTCACCGCCCTGGTCGCGGAGCGGGAGCTGGCCAAGGAGCCCGGCGCGACCGTCATCCACAACCTCATCACGTCCCGCGCGGTGCCGGAGCTGGTGACGGAGCTGGGCGGACACCCGGTCCGCACCCGGGTGGGGCATTCGTTCATCAAGCAGCAGATGGCAGAGACGGGCGCGATCTTCGGCGGCGAGCACTCCGCGCATTACTACTTCCGCGACTTCTGGGGCGCCGACTCCGGGATGCTCGCCGGACTGCACGTTCTCGCGGCGCTGGGGGAGCAGGATCGTCCGCTGTCCGAGCTGATGGCGAAGTACGAGCGGTACGCGGCGTCGGGGGAGATCAACTCGACCGTCGCGGACGCCGCCGAGCGGACCGACGCGGTGCTGTCGGCGTTCGCGGACCGCACCACGGTCGTGGACCGGCTCGACGGTGTCACGGTCGAACTGGCGGACGGCGCGTGGTTCAACGTGCGGGCCTCCAACACCGAGCCGCTCCTGCGACTGAACGTGGAGGCGGCGACGGCGGCCGAGGTAGATGCACTCGTTACCGAGATACTGGGCATCGTCCGAGCCTGACTGCCATAGTTGGAACTACAGGTTCTGCTCGTGTTGCGAATGTGGCTTGCACTGATGAAGAAAGGGGGTGCGGTGTCATGACAGCGCCGACGCCCCTGTTCGATCTGGACGACGGGGACGCACTGGTCGCGGCGGACACCGAGGGTGTGTTGCGTTCCGCCGCCATGGGGGGTGCCCAGATCCGGGCCACCCGGTCCGCGGTCGAGGAGGGGGCTCTCGAACGACTGCAGGGGCTGCGTCCGCGCAGCGTGGTGGTGGTGACCGGCGCGGGGCGTGCCAGCCGCGGGGCGGCGATCCTGACGGCGGTCCTCGCCGAACGGATCGGTTTCCCGCTGGTGCGCGCCACCCGGACCCCCGTGTGGGTGGGCCCGCTGGACGTGGTGGTGGTGGCCGGCGACGACGCAGGCGACCCCCGGCTCGTGCAGGCCATCGACGCAGCGGTGCGCCGCGGCGCCGAAGTCGTGGTGGCGGCGCCGGACGAGGGACCCTTGCAGGCCGCGGCGGCCGGACGCGTCGTCATGTTCGCGCCGCGGGTGCGGGCACTCACCCGGCACGGTCTGCTGCGGTACTTCGCCGTACTGCTGGCCGTCCTCCGCGTGGTCGGTTCGGAACGCTGGGGCGACGAGGTTCCCGACCTCGAGCAGATCGCCGACGCCGTCGACGGTGAGGCGCTGCGTGATAGGCCGAACAGCGAGGTGTTCCACAATCCGGCGAAATCGTTGGCCTCCCGCATGCAGGGACGCCGCATCGTGCTGACGGGTGACACGGAGAGCACGGTGGAACTGGCCCGGCACGGCGCCGAGGCGCTGCTGCACGCGGGTCGTGTGGCGACCGCGTCGGAACTTCCGGACGTTCTGAGCGCGGCGGGCACGTTCCGTGTCGACCAGGCGCTCTCCGCGCACGACTCGATATTCCACGATCCCGAGTTGGACGGTCCGCCGTCGGCGAGCCCGGTGCGCACGTTCGTGTTGTCCGCCGACGCCGATCGGATGCTCGTCGAACGCAGGATCGCCGCCCTGGGCGACGTCGACCTCGTCGTCGCGTCCTCGGACGAGGGTCAGGTTCCGTCGCAGCGTCCCGAGCTGGAACAGGCGGCGGTTCTCGTCGGCAGGCTCGACATGACTGCCGCGTATCTCCAGTTGATCGGCGGTATCTAGTGCACCGACTCGAAGGTGCGCTGCGGTCCTACGCGTGGGGATCGCGCACAGCCATCGCGCAGCTGCGTGGACTTCCGGTTCCCACGGCGCATCCGGAGGCGGAACTGTGGTTGGGCGCGCACCCGGGTGATCCCGCCCGCGTTCTCACCGAGGAGGGGCCCCGGTCCCTTCTGGACCTGGTGCACTCGGAACCCGAACGTCAGCTCGGCAAGCGGAGTGTGGAGACGTTCGGCGATCGCCTCCCGTTCCTGTTGAAGTTGCTCGCGTCGGAGGAACCACTGTCGTTGCAGGCCCATCCGAGCGCCGAGCAGGCGTGGGAGGGGTTCGCCCGGGAGAACGAAGCGGGAATCCCGCTCGAGTCCTCGGTGCGCAACTACAAGGACGCCAGCCACAAACCCGAACTCGTCGTGGCCCTCAGCCGGTTCCACGCGCTCGCCGGTTTCCGGGACCCTCAGCGGACGGTCAAGCTGCTCGAGGCGATCGCGGTTCCGGAGCTGCAGCCCTACGTCGGGCTGATTGCCGGACAACCCGACTCGGACGGTCTCCGCGCGCTGTTCACCACGTGGATCACGTTGCCGCAACCCGTGCTCGGCGCGCTGATGCCGAGGGTGCTCGACGGATGCGTCGCCTATCTGTCGAACACCAGGGACGGCGAGTTCGCGGCGGAGATCCGCACGGCCCTCGAATTGAGTGAGGTGTACCCGGGAGACGCGGGTGTGCTGGCCGCGCTCCTCCTGAACCGGGTCACCCTCGAACCGGGGCAGGGCCTGTACCTCGACGCGGGCAACCTCCACGCCTACCTGCACGGGATGGCCGTCGAGATCATGGCCAACTCCGACAACGTGCTGCGCGGGGGACTCACGCCCAAGCACGTGGACGTTCCGGAGTTGCTGCGCGTCCTCGACTTCGACACCGTCGACATTCCGATACTGGAGGCGCAAGAGCGCCCGGGCAGTGGCGAATTCGTGTACTCCACGCCGGCGCCGGAATTCGTTCTCGCGCGGATCGACCTGACACCGGACGGCCCCACGGAGCACCGGCTCGACTCGGAGGGACCGCACATTCTGCTGTGCACTTCGGGTTCGGTGGAGTTGCGGTGCGGAACCGATGCCCTCGAACTGTCCCAGGGCAACGCCGTCTGGATCGCGGCTGAGGACCCCGAAGTGCTGGTGACCGCGGGCACCGAGTGCGCCCAGTTGTTCAGTGCGAGGGTCGGCCCGCCGATCGCGTAGCCTGTACCCGCCCTGATCCGGGAGGGGCTCCGCGGCCCGTCGCGAGGGTCGTGTGCGACCGAGAGGAGAAGTCAGTTGTCGGCTCATGGTGGGAAGAAGGCGATTCTCGCCGCGCTCGGCGCCAATGCCGGTATCGCGGTGGCCAAGTTCGCCGGCTTCCTGATCACCGGCTCGTCATCCATGCTTGCGGAATCCGTGCACTCGGTGGCCGACACCTCCAACCAGGGCCTGCTCCTGCTCGGCCAGAAGAAGGCCGAACGCGCCGCCGACGACCTGCACCAGTTCGGGTACGGGCGTAGCCGCTACTTCTACTCGTTCGTCGTCGCGCTCGTGTTGTTCAGCCTCGGTTCGCTGTTCGCGATCTACGAGGGCATCCACAAGATCCAGCATCCCGAGGAACTCACGTCGCCCCTCGTGGCGGTGGTCATCCTGGTGATCGCCATCGGACTCGAGACGTTCAGCTTCCTCACCGCCGTGCGGGAGTCGCGCCCCCTCAAGGGGAACACGAGCTGGTGGGGATTCATTCGCACGTCGCGCAGCCCGGAGCTTCCCGTCGTGCTGCTCGAGGACACCGGCGCACTGGTCGGTCTGGTTCTCGCGCTCGGCGGTGTCGGACTGACGATGCTCACCGGGGATCCGGTGTGGGACGGTGTCGGCACCCTCTGCATCGGCGCCCTGCTCGGAATCATCGCGATCATCCTCATCGTCGAGATGCAGAGCCTGCTGATCGGTGAAGGGGCCACCGCCGACGAGGAGTCGCGCATTCTCGCCGCCCTCGTCGACGGCGAGAAGATCGAGCGCGTCATCCATTGCAAGACGCAGTACCTCGGACCCGAGGAAATCCTCGTGGCCGCGAAAGTGGCCGTGGCCGCCGGATCGGATATCAGTGCGGTCGCCGACGCCATCGACGAGGCCGAGGCGCGAGTGCGTGGCGCCGTCCCCGCGGCTCGCCGCATCTACATCGAACCCGACCTGTTCCGGGCAACCGAAGGCATAGGCTGAACGGCAACTTTCGATTGAGGAGGCTGATGTGGCCATCCAGGACAAAGGCAGCGGAAAACCGCACCTCGGCGGCAGGCCGACCGGGTTGTTCCGCACCAAGTCGATCGAGCAGTCGATCCGAGACACGGACGAACCGGAAACCAAACTCCGCAAGGATCTGACGGCGTGGGACCTGACCGTCTTCGGTGTCGCCGTCGTCATCGGTGCAGGCATCTTCACGCTCACCGCGCGCACTGCAGGCAACGTCGCCGGGCCCTCGGTGTCGGCGGCGTTCGTGATCGCCGCCATCGCGTGCGGGCTCGCCGCGCTCTGCTACGCCGAGTTCGCCTCGACCGTTCCGGTCGCGGGCAGCGCGTACACGTTCTCCTACGCGACGTTCGGTGAACTGATCGCGTGGATCATCGGCTGGGACCTCATCCTCGAATTCGCGCTCGCCGCGTCGGTCGTGGCGAAAGGCTGGTCGCTCTATCTCGGTGAGGTGATCGGCAACCACACGCCGGTGGCGCAGATCGGCTCGGTCACGTTCGACTGGGGTGCGGTACTCATCGTCGCGATCATCACCGTCGTGCTGGCGACGGGCACCAAGCTGTCGTCGCGGGTCTCCCTCGTGATCACCTCGATCAAGGTGGCCGTGGTGCTCGTGGTGGTGGTCGTCGGCGCGTTCTACATCGACACCGACAACTACTCGCCGTACATTCCCCCGTCCGAGGCGGGCAGCACGGGCGAGGGCATCCACCAGTCCCTGTTCTCCTACGTCACGGGCGCAGGCGGCAGCACGTTCGGCTGGTACGGACTGCTGGCGGCGGCGAGCCTGGTGTTCTTCGCGTTCATCGGTTTCGACATCGTCGCCACCACCGCCGAGGAGACGAAGGATCCGCAGAAGGCGCTGCCCCGCGGAATTCTGGGATCGCTGCTGATCGTGACAGTCCTGTACGTAGCGGTGACGCTGGTGCTCACCGGCATGGTCGACTACCACGAATTGGCTGGGGACAGTTCCAATCTGGCCACCGCGTTCGGCATCCACGGGATCACGTGGGCGAAGAATCTGATCTCGTTCGGTGCGCTCGCGGGCCTCACCACCGTGGTGATGGTGCTGATGCTCGGGCAGACCCGGGTGCTGTTCGCCATGTCCCGGGACGGACTGATGCCGAGGCGGCTCGCGCCGACCGGCAAGCACGGCACACCCGTTCGGATCACCGTGCTCGTCGGAGTCGTGGTGGCGGTGCTCGCGGGGATCTTCCCGATCGGCACCCTCGAGGAGATGGTCAACATCGGAACGCTGTTCGCGTTCGTCCTCGTGTCGGTCGGCGTGATCGTGCTGCGCCGGACGCGACCGGACCTGCCCCGCGGATTCCGTGTCCCACTGGTGCCGTGGGTGCCCGTCCTCGCCGTCCTCGCCTGCCTGTGGTTGATGGTGAATCTGTCCGTCGAGACGTGGATCCGGTTCATCGTGTGGATGGCGCTCGGCGTGATCATCTACTTCGCCTACAGCCGCCGCCACTCGATGATGGAGAGACGAAGCCGCGGCGAGGTCTGACACGCAACGGGTTTCGACGTCCGCGTGCCGGAGCGGCAGTACCGGGCGAGTACCCCGGAGATGGCGGGCACTAATGTCTTGGCCATGACTTCGTCGCGTGTCCGGGTGCCCTATCAGGAGGCTGCGCGCCTTCTGCTGCGTCAGTCGGTGCTCGATGCGATGCGGGATCTCCTGTTCGAGAAGGACTGGTCGGACATCACGATGTCGGATGTCGCGGCCGGCGCCGGGGTGAGCAGGCAGACGCTCTACAACGAGTTCAAGTCCCGGCAGGGGCTGGCGGAGGCGTACGCCCTCCGGCTGGCCGACGAACTGGTCGACGCCGTCGACGAGGCGCTCGTGGCGAACGTCGGGGAAGGTCGGGCCGCGCTGCTCTCCGGGTTCACCGCGTTCTTCGCGGCCAGCCTGTCCGACCCGCTCGTACAGTCACTTCTGCGCGGTGAGACCAAGCCCGATCTGCTGCGTCTGATCACGACCGAGAGCGCGCCGATCATCGAGCGGGCGTCCACGCGGCTCGCCGACGTCTTCCAGCGGTGCTGGGTGCGGGCGAGCCCGTCGGACGCGGGGATTCTCAGCCGCGCCATCGTGCGCCTCGCTATGAGCTACATCTCGATGCCACCCGAATCCGAGGCCAACGTCGCCGAGGATCTGGGTGCTCTTCTGGGGCCTTTCGTGGACGAGGCGGTCGACGGGGCCGATCGGGAGTGACCGCCCCGCGGCGCAGCCTCACGTGAGTGTGACCCTCGGGCCGCAGTACCGATAGCCTTGACCGAAACAGCAGTCAAACAGGAGAGGCAGATGACGACCTCAGTTTCAACCACGCCCGTGGCCGAGAGCCGAAACGGGATCGATTTCAAGGTGGCGGACCTTTCGCTCGCCGAGTTCGGCCGCAAGGAGATCCGGCTCGCCGAGCACGAGATGCCGGGACTGATGGCGCTTCGCCGCGAGTACGCAGAGGTACTGCCGCTCAAGGGCGCTCGCATTTCCGGTTCGCTGCACATGACCATCCAGACGGCCGTCCTCATCGAAACGCTCGTCGCTCTGGGCGCCGAGGTCCGCTGGGCCTCGTGCAACATCTTCTCGACGCAGGATCACGCCGCCGCCGCGATCGTCGTCGGCCCGCACGGCACGCCCGAGGAGCCGCAGGGCACCCCGGTCTTCGCATGGAAGGGCGAGACGCTCGAGGAGTACTGGTGGGCCGCCGAGCAGATGCTCACCTGGCCGGACGCCGACAAGCCCGCGAACATGATCCTCGACGACGGCGGCGACGCCACGATGCTCGTCCTCAAGGGCGCGCAGTTCGAGAAGGCCGGCGTCGTGCCGCCCACCGACGACGAGCAGGATTCCGACGAGTACAAGGTGTTCCTCGCCCTGCTGCGTCAGTCCCTCGAAGCGGACAAGACCAAGTGGACCAAGGTTGCGGAGTCGGTCCAGGGCGTCACCGAGGAGACCACGACCGGTGTCCTGCGTCTCTACCAGGTCGCGGCCGCCGGTGAACTCACGTTCCCTGCCATCAACGTCAACGACTCGGTCACCAAGAGCAAGTTCGACAACAAGTACGGCACCCGGCACTCGCTGCTCGACGGCATCAACCGCGGCACCGACGTGCTGATCGGCGGCAAGGCCGCGCTCGTCTGCGGTTACGGCGACGTCGGCAAGGGTTGCGCGGAGGCTCTGCGCGGACAGGGTGCCCGCGTCGCGGTCACCGAGGTCGACCCCATCAACGCCCTCCAGGCGCTGATGGACGGCTTCGAGGTGAAGACGGTCGAGCAGGCCATCGGCTGGGCCGACATCGTCATCACGTCCACGGGCAACAAGGACATCATCACGTTCGAGCACATGAAGCAGATGAAGCACCAGGCCATCCTGGGCAACATCGGCCACTTCGACAACGAGATCGACATGGCGGGCCTCGAGCGTTCCGGCGAGGTCACCCGCATCAACATCAAGCCGCAGGTGGACGAGTTCCGGTTCAAGGACGGCCACTCGATCATCGTGCTGTCCGAGGGCCGCCTGCTGAACCTCGGCAACGCCACCGGCCACCCCTCGTTCGTGATGAGCAACAGCTTCTCCAACCAGGTGATCGCGCAGATCGAACTGTGGACGAAGCCGGAGGAGTACGACAACGAGGTGTACCGCCTCCCGAAGCACCTCGACGAGAAGGTCGCGAAGATCCACGTCGAGGCGCTTGGTGGCACGCTCACCAAGCTCACGAAGGAGCAGGCGGAGTACATCGGCGTCGACGTCGAGGGCCCGTTCAAGCCCGAGCACTACCGCTACTAGAGGCCGCGGCGTCCCCCGGCCCGTCACGTGTGGGCCGGGGGATAGCCTTCTACCTCGTGGGAAAACTGATTGCGCTGGAAGGCCTGGACGGCGCCGGCAAGCGAACACTCGTCGGCGCAGTGGTGGCACGCCTCACCGAACAGGGCGTGACGGTCGGCACCCTCGACTTTCCGCGGTACGGCAGGTCCGTGCACGCGGATCTGGCGTCCGAGGCCCTCAAGGGCGCGCACGGCGACCTCAGCGACTCCGTGCACGCGATGGCCGTGTTGTTCGCGCTGGACCGGTCCGGTGCCGTCGGGGAGCTCGCAGAGCTGCTCGCCGGATACGACCTGGTGATCCTCGACCGCTATGTGGCGTCCAACGCCGCGTACGGTGCGGCCCGGTTACATCAGGGGGCGGACGGGGAGTTCGTGGGCTGGGTGCAGAACCTCGAATTCGAGCGGCTGGGGCTGCCCCGGCCCGACCTGCAGCTGTATCTCGACGTCCCCGTGGCACTCGCCGCGCAACGCGCCCGCGGCCGCGAATCGGCGGATGCGAGCCGGTCGCTGGACGCCTACGAACGCGACCGTGGACTGCAGGAACGCACCGGCGAGGTGTACCGCGAGCTGGCCGTGAAGGACTGGATTTCGCCGTGGTGGGTGCTCACCCCGGACACCGATCCGGTCACGCTCGCCGAAAACCTGGCACTCTTGAGTGACGACACGGCACGCCGTGACGAGAAAGAACACGGCACGCCGTAACGGCGAACGGGCTGTTACGGCCTCCGAAGATGCAACGATAGGGACATGAAGCCAAGGATTCTGGTTGTCGACGACGACACTGCGCTCGCGGAGATGCTCACGATCGTCCTCCGCGGCGAAGGATTCGATCCGTATGTGGTGGGGGACGGGACCCAGGCGCTCACCGCGGTCCGGGAGACACGCCCGGACCTCGTGCTGCTCGACCTGATGCTGCCCGGCATGAACGGCATCGACGTGTGCCGCGTCCTGCGGGCCGATTCCGGTGTGCCCATCGTGATGCTGACCGCGAAGACGGACACCGTCGACGTGGTCCTCGGATTGGAATCCGGCGCGGACGACTACATCATGAAGCCGTTCAAGCCGAAGGAGCTGGTGGCGCGGGTTCGGGCACGGCTTCGCCGGACCGAGGACGAGCCGGCCGAGCTCCTCAGCATCGCCGACATCGTCATCGACGTCCCCGCCCACAAGGTGAGCCGGGGCGAAGAACTGATCTCCCTCACCCCCCTCGAGTTCGACCTCCTGGTGGCTCTGGCGCGCAAGCCGCGACAGGTGTTCACCCGTGAGGTCCTGCTCGAGCAGGTGTGGGGTTACCGACATGCAGCCGACACCCGACTGGTCAACGTGCACGTTCAGCGTCTGCGGGCCAAGGTCGAGACTGATCCCGAAAATCCCGAAGTGGTTTTGACGGTCAGGGGGGTCGGCTACAAGGCCGGACCGCCGTGACAGGTGTTTCCCGATGGCGGCGTCGTGTCAACCGACGCGTTTCGCCGATCCTTCGGTGGGGTCACTCACTGAGCAATACCCTCGCGCACACGTGGCGTCGTTCGCTGCAGCTGAGGGTCGTCGTCTCGACGTTGACGTTGTCGCTCATCGTCATCGTCGTGCTCGGCGTCGTGCTGACGAGTCAGATCACCGACCGTCTGCTCGAAACGAAGATCAACGCGGCGACCGAGGAGATGGACCGTGCCCGCAGCACGGTCGAGGGGCAGTTGGCCGGCGCGGACGACAGTAGTTCGCCCACCACCCAGCTCGACGGTGCCCGGGCCGCGCTGACGAACCGGGAGCCCGACGCCGGTCAGGCGTCGGGGTCGGCGGGAACGTTCGATCCCGTGCTGATCGTGCCCGGTGACGGCCCCCGGGCCCCGACGTCCAGCGGTCCGGCGGACCAGATCCCGGAATCGTTGCGGGCGTTCGTCCAGGCCGGTCAGGTTGCCTATCAGTTCGCCACCGTGAACGATCCCGAAGGCTATTCGGGGCCGGCGCTGATCGTCGGGAGCCCGACCGCGTCCGCGATCTCCACGCTCGAGCTGTACCTCGTGTTCCCGCTGGCCAGTGAGGACCGCAGCCTGTCGCTGGTTCGCGGCACGCTGCTGGTGGGTGGTGCGGTGCTCGCCGTGCTGCTCGCGGCCATCGCGCTTCTCGTCGCCCGGCAGGTGGTTCTGCCCATCCGGTCGGCGTCCCGGATCGCGGTGCGCTTCGCCGACGGCCGGCTGAAGGAACGCATGCCGGTGCGCGGCGAGGACGACATGGCCCGGCTGGCGATGTCCTTCAACGAGATGGCCGAGAGCCTCTCGAAACAGATCACCCAGCTCGAGGAGTTCGGAAATCTCCAGAAGAGATTCACCTCCGACGTGAGCCACGAGCTGCGGACCCCGCTGACGACCGTGCGCATGGCGGCCGACCTCATCCACGACGGCAGCGACGACCTCGACCCCGTGCTCCGGCGGTCGTCGGAATTGCTGGTCGCCGAACTCGACCGGTTCGAGGGGTTGCTGGCCGACCTCCTCGAGATCAGCAGGCACGACGCCGGTGTCGCGGAACTGGCCGCCGAGCAACTCGACGTCCGGATGTGTGCGCGTGCGGCGATCTCGACGGTCCGTCACCTCGCGCGCGAGAGCGGGACCGAACTGATCGTTGACCTGCCCGATCAGGCAGTCATGGCCGAGGTGGACCCGCGTCGCGTGGAACGCATTCTGCGGAACCTCCTCGCGAACGCGATCGATCACGGAGAAGGCAAACCGGTGCTGCTGCGCCTGCGCGCCGACGACAGCGCTGCGGCGTTCATCGTGCGCGACCAGGGCGTGGGGCTGCGGCCGGGCGAGGAGAAGCTGGTGTTCAACAGGTTCTGGCGGTCCGACCCGTCGCGTGTGCGACGGTCGGGCGGTACCGGCCTCGGACTCGCGATCAGTGTGGAGGACGCGAATCTCCACGACGGCAGGCTCGAGGCGTGGGGCGAACCCGGCCAAGGCGCCTGCTTCCGGCTGACGCTGCCGCGGGTGCGGGGCCGCAAGGTCGTGTCGAGCCCGCTGCCGTTGAAACCGGGAACCGCGAAATACGTTCAAGGGCAGCCCGTCCCGGGCGACACCACGTTGCCGGTGCGCAACGAGAGTCCGGAGACGGTGGCCGACGAGTCCCGCACGGTTCCCCGGAAGCGCGAGCGAGCACACGTCGGTGACCGAGACGGTTCGCACCTTCCGGAGCAGGACCTGTGACGCCCGGCCGGCGATCCGCCCTGCTGTCGCGGTCGGTGTGCGGAGCGATCGTCCTGGCGGTGCTCGTGACGGTCAGTGGGTGCGCGAGCCTCCCGGATTCCTCCACACCGCAGGCGATCGGCACGATCAACCGTGACTCGCCGGGATCGAGTGTCGCGGCCCCCGCGCCGGGGCGTGAACCCGACCTGCTGCTCCGCGACTTCTTCAAGGCCAGCACGGACCCGACCGACCGGCATCTGGCGGCCCGCCAATTCCTCACCGCCGGGGTGTCCGGCAGCTGGGACGACGCGGCCAGCGCGACCATCGTCGACAAGGTCGACGTGCTGCCGGAGACCCGGTCCGCCGACAAGGCGACGTACACGATCCGCGCCAACAAGGTGGGGCAGCTCGAGCCCGGCGGACTGTACGTGGCGGAGGAGGGAAGCTTCGAGACGAAGATCAGCCTCGAGCTACTCGACGGTGAGTGGAGGATCTCCGAGCTCCCCGCCGGCGTGATCCTGGACCGGGCACAGTTCCTGAACACCTATCAGCGCAAATCGCTGTACTTCCTGGATCCGGCCGGGACAACGGTCGTGCCGGATCCGCGCTGGGTGTCGGGCGCCCAGGACCAGATGGCGTCGCAGCTGATCGGCCTGCTGATCGACGGGCCGAAGGCCGCCCTCGCCCCGGCCGTGCGCAACGAGCTCGGTGACGGCGTGTCGGTGCGGGGCCCGATCACGAAGGCCGACGGCCGCACCGCGCAGGTGGGGGTGGGGCTCGGCGGCATCCGGATCGATTTCGCCGGCGTGCCGCCGATGGACGCGCAGGCGAAGCAGCTGTTCGCGGCGCAAGTGATCTGGACGCTGGCCAACGCGGAGATCTCGGGCCCGTATGTGCTGCTCGCCGACGGCGAGCCCTTCGACGAGCGGTTCCCGAACGGGTGGACCACCGCGGACGTCGCGTCGATGAATCCGTTCGCGACCTCGAGTGCCACCGTGGGGCTGCACGCGCTGCGCGAGGGGTCGATGGTGAGCGTCACCGAGACCGGCGTCACCCCGGTGCCCGGGTACTTCGGTTCGGCCCGCAACATGCGTTCGCTCGCGCTGTCGCAGGACGGAAAGCTGGTCGCCGCGGTCGCGGACACCGGGCGTCCCGCCCCGGAACCCGCGAGTTCGCTGATGGTCGGCGCATACGAGGACGGTGCCGCGTCGGTGCTCGAAGGCGGCGCGATCACCCGCCCGACATGGGCACCCGACAATTCGGCGATCTGGGCAGCGGTCAACGGCAACACGGTGATTCGGGTGTTGCGCGAGCCCGGAACCGGCCGGACGTCGGTGGTCAACGTCGATGCCGGCGCCGTCACCGCGCTGGGTGCCACGATCACCGAGTTGCGGCTGTCCCGCGACGGGGTGCGCGCGGCGCTGATCGTCGACGGCAAGGTCTACCTCGCGATCGTCACCCAGATGCCGGGCGGTGAGTACGCGTTGACGAATCCCCGTGCGGTCGCGATCGGTCTGGGCAGCCCGGCGCTGTCGCTGGACTGGAGCACGAGCGACACGATCGTCGTCGCGCGCGCGGCCTCGGACATCCCGGTGGTGCAGGTGGCCGTCGACGGCTCGCGGATGGACGCGCTGCCGAGCCGCAACCTGACCGCGCCGGTGGTGGCCGTGGACGCGTCCACGACCACGGAGTTCGTCGCCGACTCCCGCGCGGTGTTCCAGTTGAACAACAACGATCCGGCGGGCGACCGGTACTGGCGGGAGGTCCCCGGATTGACGGGTGTGAAGGCGATCCCGGTCCTGCCGGGCTGAGGCTGTCGGTGCGGTCGCCGATACTGCCCGCATGCGCGCCCTGCCCGGCCTCCAAAGCCTGCTCGACCTGATCCTGCCCGCCGAATGCGGCGGGTGCGGGGTGCCGGGCACTCAGTGGTGTGCCCGCTGCGCCACGGAGTTGGCCGACGATCCCGTGCTGCTCCGGCCCCGCGTGGATCCCGGGGTCGGGGTGTGGGCCCTCGGGCCGTACTCGGGTGCCCGCCGTCGGGCCGTGATCGCCGCGAAGGAACGCGGGCGGCGTGATCTCGCTGCGCCCCTCGGATCCGCCGTCGCAGGCGCCCTGTGCCGTCTGCAGCAGTGGGGTGAACTCGACCCGCCGGACGTGGCCCCGGTGGTTCTGGTGCCGGCTCCGACGCGTCCCCGGGCCGCCCGTGCACGCGGCGGTGACCCCGTCACCCGGATCGCCGTCGCCGCGGTGGGCGGCAGACGCGTGTGCCCCGCGCTCGTGATGCGACACGCCGTGCGCGATTCGGTCGGACTGAGCGCAGATCAACGTCGAGTAAACCTCGAGGGTGGCGTCCGGTTGACGCGCAGCGGTCGCGGATTCGCACGGCATCTCTTGTCGGAACCGGATGCACTGCAACGCATCTCGGTGGTACTGCTGGACGACGTGTCGACCACCGGGGCGACCGCCGCCGAGTCGGTCCGGGTGCTGTCGCGAGTGGGTATCCGAGTGAGCGCGGTGGTCGTCGTGGCGGGTGTCAGATGAAATTCTGCCGAACAGTGGCACTCGCGCGCGTTACGTACTAGCGTCGCGGACACACCCGAAAACACAGGTAGGAGGTGGAACTTCGAACCTGGTGCCGGGCGGACCCCCTTCCGGCATTGCTCAAACTCGCCGCCGCCCATCACGGGGCGGGGCCGTAATCGGGAGGTACGAGTGACGACCCCTTCGCAAGCCTCGGTTTTCGTCGACGACCGCACAACGGATGCACAAGAGAAGACGGATACCCCCAACGCCGAGATCGTCGTCAAGGGACGCAACGTCGAGGTACCCGACCACTTCCGCGTGTACGTCTCCGAGAAGCTGTCGCGCCTCGAGCGCTTCGATCCCTCCATATTTCTGTTCGATGTCGAACTTCACCACGAACCCAATCGACGCCAGAGGAAAAACTGCCAGCGCGTCGAGATCACTGCCCGAGGCAAGGGGCCGGTAGCCCGAGCCGAGGCATGCGCCGACAGCTTCTATGCAGCATTCGAGTCGGTGACCGCCAAGCTCGAGAGCAGGCTCCGCCGCACCAAGGACCGCAAAAAGGTCCACTACGGGGAAAAGACCCCGGTGTCGGTGGCGGAGGCCACCGCCGCACTCGCCGAGGACGACAGTCTCGGCATCAGTCCCGACATCTCCCTGGACGGTCAGATGCCGGACGAGCACACACCGGGTCATGTCGTGCGTACCAAGGAACACAAGGCCACGCCGATGACCGTCGACGATGCTTTGTACGAGATGGAGCTGGTAGGACACGATTTCTTCCTGTTCCACGACAAGGAGTCGGACAAGGCGACCGTCGTCTACCGGCGGCACGCGTTCGACTACGGATTGATCCGTCTGGCGTGATGTACTCCCGTTCCGCCTGACGATCCGAGCGGTCGGTCTACTCGTCCGATCGCGGAAGCGCCTACCATGGAATCCGGCCGGGGTTCTCGGACCTCCGGCCGGATTTTGTGTGTCACCCATCCACTGCCGAAGATTGAGGACGAACAAGACTGTGCCGTCGCTGTCGCTATCGAAGCTGCTCCGTGTTGGTGAAGGTCGCATGGTCAAGCGGCTCAAGCACATCGCCGACCACGTTTCCTCGCTGTCGCCCGAGGTCGAAGACCTGACCGACGAGCAACTCCGCG
Source organism: Rhodococcus mengyinensis (assembly GCF_048381435.1). Lineage (NCBI taxonomy): Bacteria > Bacillati > Actinomycetota > Actinomycetes > Mycobacteriales > Nocardiaceae > Rhodococcus > Rhodococcus mengyinensis. Next base: position 19,148 of record NZ_JBLWIT010000139.1, read on the forward strand.
CGAAGACCGAGGAGTTCCGCGCCCGCTACCGCGACGGCGAGACGCTCGACGAACTGCTGCCCGAGGCGTTCGCGGTCGCCCGCGAGGCGTCCTGGCGCGTGATCGACCAGCGGCACTTCCACGTGCAGATCATGGGCGGCGCCGCCCTCCACTTCGGCAACATCGCCGAGATGAAGACGGGTGAGGGCAAGACCCTGACCTGTGTGTTGCCCGCATACCTCAATGCGATCGCCGGTGACGGCGTGCACGTCGTCACGGTCAACGACTACCTCGCCAAGCGCGACTCCGAGTGGATGGGCCGTGTCCACCGCTTCCTCGGCCTCGACACCAGCGTGATCCTGTCCGGCATGTCGCCCGGCGAGCGTCGCGCAGCCTATGCGGCCGACATCACATACGGCACCAACAACGAGTTCGGGTTCGACTACCTGCGCGACAACATGACGCACTCCCTGGACGATCTCGTCCAGCGCGGTCACAGCTTCGCCGTCGTCGACGAGGTCGACTCCATCCTCATCGACGAGGCCCGGACCCCCCTCATCATCTCCGGCCCCGCCGACGCCTCGAGCAAGTGGTACGCGGAATTCGCGCGCATCGCGCCGCTGCTCAAGCGTGACGTGCACTACGAGGTCGACATCCGCAAGCGCACCATCGGCGTCCACGAGGCCGGCGTCGAGCTCGTCGAGGACCAGCTCGGCATCGACAACCTGTACGAGGCCGCCAACTCGCCGCTCGTGAGCTACCTGAACAACGCCATCAAGGCCAAGGAGCTCTACACCAAGGACAAGGACTACATCGTCCGCGACGGCGAAGTGATCATCGTCGACGAGTTCACCGGCCGCGTCCTCGTCGGCCGCCGGTACAACGAGGGCATGCACCAGGCGATCGAGGCCAAGGAGAAGGTCGAGATCAAGGCCGAGAACCAGACCCTCGCCACGATCACACTCCAGAACTACTTCCGTCTCTACGACAAGCTGTCGGGCATGACGGGTACGGCCGAGACCGAGGCCGCCGAGCTGCACCAGATCTACAACCTCGGCGTCATCCCGATTCCCACCAACCGGCCGATGGTCCGCGTCGACAACGGCGATCTGATCTACAAGACCGAGGAAGCCAAGTTCGACGCCGTCGTCGACGACGTGGTGGAGCGGCACGAGAAGGGCCAGCCCGTTCTGATCGGTACCACCAGCGTCGAGCGGTCCGAGTACCTGTCGAAGCAGTTCACCAAGCGCGGCGTGGCGCACAATGTGCTGAACGCGAAGTTCCACGAGCAGGAAGCCCAGATCATCGCCGAGGCCGGCAGGTCGGGCGCCGTCACCGTGGCGACCAACATGGCCGGTCGTGGTACCGACGTCGTGCTCGGCGGCAACCCCGACATCATCGCGGACATCGCGCTCCGCAAGCAGGGACTCGACCCCGTCCACACGCCCGACGACTACGAGGCGGCGTGGGACGACGTCCTCGACCAGGTCAAGGCCGAGGTGAAGGCCGACGCGGACAAGGTTCGTGAGGCGGGCGGACTGTACGTCCTGGGCACCGAGCGGCACGAGTCCCGGCGTATCGACAACCAGTTGCGCGGCCGCTCCGGCCGTCAGGGCGATCCGGGTGAGTCGCGGTTCTACCTGTCGCTCGGCGACGAGTTGATGCGACGGTTCAACGGCGCGGCCCTCGAGTCGATCATGACCCGGCTCAACCTGCCCGACGACGTTCCCATCGAGGCGAAGATGGTCTCGAAGGCCATCAAGAGCGCCCAGACGCAGGTCGAGCAGCAGAACTTCGAGATCCGCAAGAACGTCCTCAAGTACGACGAGGTGATGAACCAGCAGCGCACGGTCATCTACAACGAGCGCCGCCAGATCCTCGAAGGCAAGGACATGGAGGGCCAGGTCGAGAAGATGATCACCGACGTGGTCACCGCCTACGTCGACGGCGCCACCGCCGAGGGATACGTCGAGGACTGGGATCTCGAACAACTGTGGACGGCCCTCAAGACGCTGTACCCGGTCGGACTCGACTACAAGGAACTGGTCGGCGACAGCGACGACGGTGAGACCAACGACATCACCGCCGACGAGCTGCGCGAGACCCTGCTGAAGGACGCACACGACGCCTACGCCCGGCGAGAGGCCGAGATCGACGGTGTCGCCGGCGAGGGATCGATGCGCGAACTGGAGCGCCGCGTCCTGCTGAGCGTGCTCGACCGCAAGTGGCGCGAGCACCTCTACGAGATGGACTACCTCAAGGAAGGCATCGGCCTGCGGGCGATGGCCCAGCGTGATCCGCTCGTCGAGTACCAGCGCGAAGGCTTCGACATGTTCGGCGGCATGCTCGAGGGCCTGAAGGAGGAGTCGGTCGGATTCCTGTTCAACCTTCAGGTCGAGGCGGCCGCCCCGCAGGCGGCGCAGGCCCCGGGCGTCAGCGTCACCGCGGCTTCCGCAGCGGCGACGGCGTCGGCCTCGCCCGCTCCGGCCGCGCCGCGGCCACTGCCGACCCAGGAGGCGGCGCAGCAGGCGCAGGGCACAGCGGCACCGTCCGCCCTCCGCGCGAAGGGGCTGGACGACGGCGAGCCCCGCGGGCTCACGTACTCCGGGCCTGCCGAGGACGGCAACGCCCAGCTCAGCCGCCGCGGAGCGGCCGAGTCGGACGATGCCGCCGACGCCGGAACCCGTCGTCAGCGGCGGGAGGCCGCGCGGTCGCAGTCGAAGGGCAAGAAGGCCCCGCGGACCAAGCGCAAGCGCTGACCGCGGGAGTCGATCAGCCGATCACCAGCGAGGTGACGGTCCAGCCCGTGTCGGACTGCTGTTCGACACGGGCTGCGATCACGAAGATACGCGGTCCCCGGCCGTAGGTGCCGAAGGCCTCGAACGCGCACGGCTCCACCGCGCGCAGGTGCACGCGGACGAGCGTCGCGACACCGAGTCGCCGGGCAGGCGACTCCGACAGCGCGAGCGTGCGCACGACGTCGACGAGCGACGGCGTCACCAGCGGCCGCAATTGCCGTACGTTGCGGCGCCGATCCAGCACTTCGAGGACCAGCCGGAACGCCTGTTCCGTGAACCGCTGGACGTCCGGCGGGGGAAGAGGCAGCGTTCCCGTCTGCGTCGTGGCGTTGCGTGGCGACGCCCCCGAGTGGGGCGACGAGCGGTGCCTGCCGCGCCCGGCCGCGTGCCGCCCGCCCGACGGCACCGCCGAACGCCCCGGCAGAGGTGGTGCGGGAACGTCACCGGCGGCCGGCTCGAAGCGCGGCACCCGTGACAGGAACGTGTAGGACTCACTCATTTCTTACCCCCCGGTTTCGGCATGAGACGGCCGTCGTAGCGGTCATACTCGCACGGATCCCGTCGTCGTGTCGCCGAACCGGTGAGCGGACCCTAGGGTGGGGACGTGCGGGGATTGATATTGGACTTCGGAGGAGTTCTCGCGGGTCCCGGTTCGGACATGGACGGCCTGTCGTCCGTCCTTGCCGGTGCCCGGACTCGTGGGGTGCGTACCGCGATCCTCAGCAACGATCCCGGTGGTCCCGGCGCGCAGTGGCTGCGGGAACTCGGTGACGGCCGGCTGGTCGATCAGGTCGTACTGTCCGGGGATGTCGGTGTGGCCAAACCTGATCCGCGGATCTACCGGCTGACGGCCGACGCGCTCGGTCTGGCCCCGGGGGACTGTATCTTCGTCGACGACCTGTCGGTCAATGTCCGGGGTGCGGTGGCCGTCGGGATGGTGGGTGTCCACCACGTCGATGGCGGCGCCACCGCGGACGAGATAGCGATACTTCTCGAGGTCGATCGAGACGGGATGCAAGGGGGACAGGCGCCGACATGGTGACGAGACTGACTACGCAGGACGCGTCGTTCTACTTTCTCGAGGCGAGCAGCACGCCGATGCACGTGGGGTCGCTCGCGATCTTCCGCAAGCCGCGAAACGGGTTGTCCTACGAGGAATTACTGAGCCTCGTCGAGGAACGGCTGAGCCTGGTGCCCCGCTACCGGCAGAAGGTGCGGGAGGTGGCGCTGGGACTGTCGCGGCCGGTGTGGGTGGACGACCAGGACTTCGACATCGAGTACCACGTCCGGCGGTCGGCGCTGCCGAAGCCGGGATCGGATGCTCAGTTGCACGATCTGGTCGCGCGGCTCACGTCGCGGCCGCTCGACAACACGCGACCGCTGTGGGAGATGTACCTGGTGGAGGGGTTGTCGAACAATCGCTTCGCCATCTTCACGAAGTCCCATTCCTCGCTGGTCGACGGCGAGACGGCGCTCGAGATCGGCCAGGTGATCCTGGACCCGGCGAAGACCCGGCGGCCCATGGCCGAGGAACTGTGGATGCCGAGCCCCGCCCCCAGTGAGTCCACCCTCATCGCCGGGGCGCTGGCGGAGATGGTGGCGCGGCCGGGCGAAGGGCTGGCGGCGCTGCGGATGACGTTGGGTGACATGGCGTCTGCGCTCGGCGAGACAGTGCGCGCCGTCGGCAAGGTGGCCGCCGTCGTGCGCACCGCCACGCAGGTGGCGCCGGCGAGTCCGCTGAACGCGACCATTTCCCGCAATCGGCGCTTCGCGGTGGTCAAGACCGAACTGGGTGACTACCGGAAGATCCGCGCGCAGTACGGGTGTGAGGTCAACGACGTCATCCTCGCGGTCGTGTCGGGTGCGATGCGATACTGGCTGCTCTCCCGCGGCGAGCCGGTGGCCGAGTCGACCACGGTCCGGGCCATGGTCCCGATGTCCGTGTACGCGACGGATCCCGAGGCCGACGACGAGGCGTCACGCCGCGACGAGTGGGCGGATCCGCGGAGCATGGTGTCGTCGTTCCTCATCGACCTGCCGGTCGGGGAACCGAATGCCGTGGTGCGGCTGTCGCACGTGGCGCATGCGATGGAGGCGCACGCCAAGCAGAGTCAGCGGGTCACCGCGGAGACCCTGGTGCGTTTGTCGGGATTCGCGCCGGCCACGCTGCACGCGATGAGTGCCCGTGTCGCGAGCAGTTTCTCGCAGCGAATGTTCAATCTGATGATCACCAACGCGCCGGGACCGCAGCTGCCGCTGTACGTCGGGGGAGCGCGGATGCTCGAGATGTATCCGGTGTCGCCGCTGCTGAAAAACCAGACTTTGAGCATCGGCCTGACGTCCTACGACGGCAACGTCTACTACGGTTTGAATGCAGACCGTGACGCCATGGCCGACGTGGACGTGGTGGCGGCGCTGCTGTACGAATCTCTCGAGGAGTTGTTGGATGCCAGCCGGTGAGAAGTCCGCGGTGCGAAAGACGGGTGCCGCATGACGAGGGTGTACGTTCCCGCGACGATCGAGATTCTCCAGCGGCTCGTCGCCGACCGGGAGTTCGATCCGATGAGCCGTACCGCCTTCGCCGTCACCCCCACCCTCCGCGAGGCGTACTCGTCGGGCGATGACGAAGAACTGGCCGAGGTCGCGATGGCCGAGGCCGCCCGGGCCTCGCTGCGACTGATCGCGGGCCGGGTGGGGGAGAGCGGGAGCGACGGGGTTCGGTTCCGTCGCGCCGTGGTCGCCGCGGACGTGGACGACGTGACGCCGCGGCCGGACCTCGACGACGCCGTGGTCCGGTTGCCCGGTCCGGTGACGATCGGCACGGTCGCGTCCGTGCACGTGGATCTGGCGGAGGCGGAGCCGGACATCGAGCGGGCCGTGTCGGCGATCGACGAGGCGGATCTCGGGGACCCCGACGCAGAGTTCGTTCTCGGTGACGCGGAGGATCATGTGCTGGCGTGGTACGCCACTCAGGAGCTTCCGTTCCTGCTCGAACTACTCTGACCGGTACGTCCTCTTACCTTGGGGTAACCTACGGTACCGTAACTTGATAACCTACGGTAGCGTAGGTCATGACGGAAAAGGTGGAGGTCGGATGGGTCTGAAGGATTGGATCGAGGCGCCCGCAGCAGCGGTCGTGCCCGCCAAGCGGTCCAAGCTCAATTGGTTGCGTGGCGCGGCGGCACGGCTCACGACGCCGTTGCTGCCCGACGACTACCTGCACCTGGCCAACCCGCTGTGGTCGGCTCGCGAACTGCGTGGACAGATCGTGGAGGTGCGCGCGGAGACCGCGGACTCGGCCACGATCGTCATCAAGCCGGGCTGGGGATTCGATTTCGACTACGAGCCCGGCCAGTACATCGGTATCGGTCTGCACATCGACGGACGCTGGCACTGGCGCTCGTACTCGCTCACCTCGCCGCCGAACTGGGACGACAAGCTCATCTCCATCGCCGTCAAGGCGATGCCCGAGGGATTCCTGTCGAGTCACCTCGTCAACGGTGTGCCCTCGGGGACGATCGTGCGGCTCGCGACCCCCACGGGCAACTTCGCGCTGCCCGACCCGCCGCCGGAGCGGATCCTGTTCCTCACCGCGGGCAGTGGCATCACGCCCGTGATGGCGATGCTGCGCACGATGAACCGGCGCGGTCAGCTTCCCGACGTCTTCCACGTCCACTCGGCGCCCACCGACGCCGACGTGATGTTCGCCGACGAGCTCACCCAGCTCCACGAGGAGCACGACGACTTCCGGTGCAAGATCCAGCTCACCCGCAGTCAGGGCAAGTTCGCGTTGTCCTCGCTCGACGAGGTGTGCCCGGACTGGCGTGAACGGCAGACGTGGGCCTGCGGCCCGCTGCCGATGCTCGACGAGATCGAGACGCTGTGGCGCGACGAGGGCATCGAGAACAAGTTGCACCTCGAGCGGTTCGCCGTCTCCCGCGCGGACACGTCCGGCGAGGGCGGGACCGTGACGTTCGCCAAGGCCGACAAGACCGTGTCGATCGACGGTGCGACCACTCTCCTCGAGGCCGGTGAGAAGGTCGGGGCACTGATGCCGTTCGGCTGCCGGATGGGTATCTGCCAGACCTGTGTCGTGCCGATTCTCGCTGGGCATGCCATCGACCTGAGGTCGGGCAAGCAGCACGCCGAAGGTGACCGAGTCCAGACCTGTATCTCCGCGGCGGCAGGGGACTGCACGCTCGACGCGTAAGCGTGAGCGTGTTGTTCACCTGACTCCGCTATTCTCGGACTCTCACCAGACGGAGGAGCACGGTGGCGATCACCGACATCAAAGAGTTCGCGCATCTGACCGAAGCGGACATCGAATCGCTCGGGCGTGAGTTGGATGCGATCCGGCTCGACGTGGAGGATTCGCGGGGCGTTCGCGACGCCCGCTACATCCGCCGGGCCATCAGGGCGCAACGGCTGTTGGAGCTCGGTGGCCGGCTTGCGTTGTTCGGAAGCCGCTACCGCCCGGCGTGGCTCGCGGGCACCGCGATGCTGTCCCTCTCGAAGATCATCGAGAACATGGAACTCGGCCACAACGTGATGCACGGCCAGTGGGACTGGATGAACGATCCGGAGATCCACTCCATGTCGTGGGAGTGGGATCAGACGGGCCCCTCGGAGCATTGGAAGCGGGCGCACAACTACTCCCACCACACGTTCACCAACATCGTGGGAATGGATTCCGATGTGGGGTTCGGCATCCTCAGGATGACCCGCGACGAGGAGTGGCGGCCGATCAATCTGCTGCAGCCCTTCGCCAACATCATCCTGGCCGCCACGTTCGAGTGGGGGATTGCGCTCCACGACCTCACGTTCGCCGCCGAGCTCGAGGGTGCGGAGAAGGGGCAGCTCAATTCCCAGGCCAACAAGGATTTCGGTCGCAAGATCTTCCGCCAGGTCGGCAAGGACTTCCTCCTGTTCCCGGTGCTCGCGGGGCCGGCGTGGAAGTCGACGCTCACGGCCAATGCCACCGCCAATCTCGTGCGGAATCTGTGGGCCTATGTGGTGATCTTCTGCGGGCACTTCCCGGACGGTGCCGAGAAGTTCACGGTGGACGAATACGAGAACGAGACCCGGCACGAGTGGTATCTCCGGCAGATGCTCGGCAGCGCGAATTTCGATTCCGGCAAGGTCATGGGTTTCATGAGCGGGAACCTCAGCTACCAGATCGAGCATCACCTGTTCCCGGACCTGCCGAGCAACCGGTACCCGGAGATCGCGGTGAAGGTCCGGGCGCTGTGCGAGAAGTACGACCTGCCGTACACCACGGGTTCGCTCGCCAAGCAGTACCTGCTGGCTCTGCGCACGATCCACAAACTCGCGCTGCCCGACCGGTTCCTGCGGGCGACGGCGGACGACGCCCCGGAGACGTCCTCCGAACGCAAGTTCCGTGACGCCCGTGATGCGGGTGCCGCCATGGTCGAGACGTTGCGTACGGATCCCGTCACGGGGCAGCGGCGGGGTCTGCTGTCGGCGTTGCGCGCCCGCGCGGAGGCCAGGATTCCGCGACGCCGACGGTGATTTCACTCACACCTACACTCAGGTAACCTACGGTGTCGTAACTTACGGTACGGTAGGTCGAGTCAGCGCCCACGGGTGTGAACTGTCGACCCAGCCAGGAGGAGGTCCCCCATGGCGATTGCAGACGTCAAGGAATACGCACATCTCACCGAAGCCGACATCGAGTCGCTCGGACGCGAGCTCGATGCGATCCGGCGCGATATCGAAGAGTCCCGCGGGGAGCGTGACGCGCGGTACGTGCGAAACACGATCAGACTGCAGCGTTCCCTCGAAATCGGTGGCCGAGCCGTTCTCTTCGCGAGCAAGCGGCGTCCCGCTTGGCTGGCGGGCACGGCCATGCTTTCGCTGTCGAAGATCATCGAGAACATGGAACTCGGCCACAACGTGATGCACGGCCAGTGGGACTGGATGAACGATCCCGAGATCCACTCCACCTCGTGGGAGTGGGACGTGACGGGTCCGTCCGCTCACTGGAAGCAGACGCACAACTACATTCACCACAAGTACACCAACGTCCTCGGCATGGACGACGACGTGGGATACGGACTGCTGCGCGTCACGCGCGACCAGCGGTGGAAGCCGTTCAACACCGGCAATCTCCTGTACAACACGCTGCTCGCGCTGTTCTTCGAGTACGGAATCGCGGCGCAGCATCTCGAACTCGGCAAGGTCGCCAAGGGGCGCGTGCCGAGCGAGGAGACCCAGCGCAAGCTCCGCGAGGTCGGCGAGAAGGTCGGCAAGCAGATCCTCAAGGACTACGTCATCCACCCCGCGGTCACGGGTCCCGCGTGGAAGAGCACGCTCACCGCCAACATCGCCGCGAACATGATCCGCAACGTGTGGACCAACGCGATCATCTTCTGCGGGCACTTCCCGGACGGCGCCGAGAAGTTCACCAAGGCGGACATCGACAAGGAAACGCAGCCCCAGTGGTACCTGCGGCAGATGCTCGGTAGCGCGAACATCGAGGGCGGCAAGCTGATGGACTTCATGTCCGGCAACCTCAGCTACCAGATCGAGCACCACCTGTTCCCCGACCTGCCGAGCAACCGCTACGCGGAGATCGCTGTGCGGGTGCGGGAACTGTGCGACAAGTACGACCTGCCGTACACGACCGGGCCCTTCCTCGTGCAGTACGGGAAGTCGTGGCGCACCATCGCCAAGCTGTCGCTGCCGAACAAGTATCTCAAGGCGACCGCGGACGACGCACCGGAGACGGCATCGGAGCGCAAGTTCGGTGGAAACACCACGGCGACAATCGATCCCGTGACCGGCCGCCGTCAGGGGCTGAGTACCGCGATCAAGCGCACCCGCAAGCGCCGCGGTCTCCGCGCGCTGCTGTCCCGCTAGAAAGTTCCGCTGGAAAGTTCCGCTACAGACGCGGTTCGTCCCTCACCAGGCTTCGTTGGACGCGATGGCCGTGAGGAGGTGACGGACCGCGTCGACGCGTTTGGCGGCCTTGCCCTCCAGCTGGTCGAGCGCGCATTCCGGGTCCGCGGGCGGGCCGAGGTGGGTACACCCTCTCGGGCAGTCCTCGATGGCCGCGGCCAGATCGGAAAACGCGGCCACCACGTTCTCCGGGGAGATGTGGGCCAGTCCGAACGACCGGATGCCGGGAGTGTCGATCGCCCAGCCGCCCGTCGGAAGCGGCAGTGCGACCGATTGCGTGGACGTGTGCCTGCCCTTGCCGACGCCCGAGACCACGCCCACGGCCCGATCGGCGTCGGGCACTAGGCGGTTGACGAGAGTCGACTTCCCGACCCCCGAATGGCCGATCAGCGCGGTGAGCCGGCCCGACAGCATCGACAGCACCTCGTCGACCGGATCGTCGCGACCGGCCACCACGACGGGAACGTCGAGGTCGGCGAACGCGCTCGCGAACTCCTCGGGGGGCTCGAGATCGCTCTTCGTCAGGCACACGATGGGACTCAACCCGCCCGCGTACGCGGCGACGAGCGCACGTTCGACGAATCCCGTCCGTGGCGGCGGGTCCGCGAGCGCCACGACGATCAGCAGCTGCTGGGCGTTGGCCACGACGATCCGCTCGTACGGATCGGTGTCGTCGGCGGTGCGTCGCAGCACCGTGGAGCGTTCGGCGACCCGCACGATCCGCGCCAGGGTGTCGGGCTTGCCGGACAGGTCACCGACGACGCTCACCTCGTCGCCCACTACGATGGGCGTGCGACCCAGTTCCCGGGCGCGCATGGTGACGAGGGGACGCTCGGGGTCGCCGCCCAGCACGCAACCCCACCGGCCGCGGTCGACCGAGACGACCATCGCCGACTCCGCGGCGAGGTGTTCCGGCCGGGTCTTCGTGCGCGGGCGCGTTCCTCGGCCCGGGCGCACCCGGACGTCGGACTCGTCGTACTGCCTGCGACTCAGAAGCTCGCCTTCCGCTCGGTGCCCGCGGCTGCGGACAGCATTGTGGCCCACAGGTTCTCGAAGCCGGGCAGGGTCTTGGCGGTGGTGCCGACGTCCTCGACCTGGATGCCGTCGACCCGCAGTCCGACGATGGCGCCCGCGGTCGCCATCCGATGGTCGGCGTAGGAGCGCCACGTTCCACCGTGCAGGGCTGCCGGGACGATCGTGAGGCCGTCCTCGGTCTCGGTGACGTTTCCGCCCAGCGAGTTGATCTCGTGTGCGAGTGCGGCCAGCCGGTCGGTCTCGTGGCCGCGCAGGTGCGCGATGCCCCGCAGGTGCGACGGCCCGTCCGCGAGTGCGGCGAGCGCCGCGACGGTCGGGGTGAGTTCGCCCACGTCGTGTAGGTCGATGTCGATGCCGGTCAGCTGCTGCGGACCGCGGACGGTGAGATTCGCGCCGTCCAGCCGGACGTCCGCGCCCATCGCCAGGAGGATCTCGCGGATCGCGTCTCCGGGTTGCGTCGTCCTGCTCGGCCACAGGGGAACGGTCACCTCGCCGCCGGTGACGGCGGCGGCGGCCAGGAAGGCGGTGGCATTGGACAGGTCGGGTTCGATCGCCCGGTCGACGGCCCGGACGACGCCGGGGCTCACCCGCCACGTGTCGGCCTCCCCGCCCGTCGCCGGGGTCGTGACCTCGACGCCCGACTCGCGCAGCATCTCGACCGTCATGTCGATGTGCGGCATGGACGGGACCGTCTTGCCGTCGTGATGCACGGTGACGCCCTCGTCGAACGCGGCCGCCGACAGCAGCAGCCCGGAGACGAACTGTGACGAGCCGGACGCGTCGATGGTGACCCGTCCACCGCGCAGCGAACCCGCACCGCGGACCGTGAACGGGAGGGAGTCGCCGTCGATGTCCGCGCCGAGACCGCGCAGCGCGCCGAGGATCGTGTCGAGGGGCCGGGTCCGCGCCTGCTCGTCCCCGTCGAAGTGAACCGTTCCGCTCGCGAGCGCCGCGACCGGAGGGAGGAACCGCATGACGGTCCCGGCCAGGCCGCAGTCGACCGCACCACCCTGGAGCTGTGCGGGCGTGACCCGCAGCGTCGTGTCGGCATCGACCGTCTCGATGCTGATGCCGAGCGTGCGGAGGGCATCGATCATGAGGTCGGTGTCCCGGCTGCGCAGTGCCCCGGTGAGGGTGGACGGACCGTCCGCGAGTGCGGCGAGGATCAGCGCGCGATTGGTGATCGACTTCGATCCGGGAAGGGCGACCGTCGCGACGACGGGCGCTTCGGCACGGGGGGCGTTCCACAGGCTCAGGCTCACGGTCTCCATCTTCGCCTATCGGGCGGGTCGCCGGGCGGGCTGGGCGGCGTGTCGCGGGTGTCGGTGGTTCGTGCCACTCTGGTGGGCATGTGCGGCAGGTATGCGACCACTGCGAATCCGGCGACACTCGCGGCCGACCTCGATGCGATCAACGAGGCGGGCGAGGAGGAGAGTCCGCCCGACTTCAACGTGGCGCCCACCACGCAGGTCCTGACAGTGGTCGATCGCCACGACGCCCGGCGGATCCGGCGGATGCGGTGGGGGCTCGTGCCGTCGTGGACGAAGGAGCTCGGCAAGGGGCCGGTGCTGTTCAACGCGCGAGCGGATTCGGTCGACAACAAACCGGCCTTCCGGAACGCGTTCACATACAAGCGCTGCCTCGTTCCGATGGACGGCTGGTACGAGTGGCAGACCGAGGTCGATGCGGCGGCCGCCGGGAAGAAGTCGGGTAAGGCCAAGAAGATCCCGTACTACATGTCGCCGGAGGACGGCTCCCGCCTGTACATGGCCGGACTGTGGTCGGTCTGGCACGATCCCGCGGTCGCGGAGTCGCCCCCGGTCCTGAGCTGCAGCATCATCACGGTCGACTCAGCCGCCCAGCTCGAGAACGTGCACGACCGGATGCCGCTGGTGATGCCCCGCGAGCGCTGGTCCGCGTGGCTCGATCCCGAGCATCCCGCGTCGACGGATCTGCTCGACGTGTTACCCGACGCCATCGCCGACATCACCGTCCGGCGGGTGTCCACGCTGGTCAACAGCGTGAAGAACAACGGACCGGAACTCCTCGACCCCGATGCAACCGGTCGTGACGAGGCGCAGGTGGGGGAGCAGATCAGCCTGCTGTGACCGCAGCGGTGACGGCTCCGCTGAGCCGCACCAGGTCGGCGGGGGCGAGTTCGATCTCGAGTCCGCGCCTGCCGGCGCTGCACAGCACCCGGTCCCAGTCGAGCGCCGACGCGTCGACGACCGTCGGGAGTGCCTTGCGCTGTCCGAGCGGTGAGATGCCCCCGAAGACGTACCCGGTGGAGCGCTCCGCCTCGGTACGGTCCGCCATCACGGCCTTGCCCGCGCCCAGCGCCGCGGCCGCCGCCTTCAGCGACAATTTCTCCGGCACCGGCACGACCGCCACAGCCAGCTTGCCGGTGTCGAGTTTGATCACCAGCGTCTTGAACACCTGATGGGCGGTGACGCCGACCGTGTCGCCCAGAGCGTCGACGGCCTCCGAACCGTACGACTCCGCCCGCGCATCGTGCGCGTAGCTGTGCACGGCGTGGTCGACGCGGTGTTTCACGAGCAGCTTCGTCGCGGGAGTGGCAGTTCCGGCCATGGACAGACACTCTGCCACGCGGTCGGGAACACACCGGACGGGAGGCGTGTTGGTACCTGCAGAACAACAGTGCATCGAAGGGAGTGGTCCGTATCGTGATGTCCTCGGTGATGGAGCCCACGTCGCGTCTGCAGTTGGCGGTAACGTTGACGCCCACGGCGACCGAAGGGATCAGCGTGCAGGAACATGACCGTCCGACGGCAGACCAGGCCGAGCCACAGGACGAGTTGATCGCGCGTTTCGAAAGGGACGCGCTCCCACTTCTGGATCAGCTGTACGGCGCTGCTCTGAGGATGACCAGAAACCCGGCGGACGCCGAGGACCTCGTGCAGGAGACGTACGTGAAGGCCTACACGGCGTTCCGTTCGTTCCGCGAGGGCACCAACCTCAAGGCGTGGCTGTACCGGATTCTCACGAACACGTACATCAACTCGTACCGCAAGAAGCAGCGCCAGCCCGCGCAGTACCCCACCGACGAGATCACCGACTGGCAGCTGGCGGCGACGGCGGAACATTCGTCGACCGGTCTGCGGTCCGCCGAGGTCGAGGCTCTGGACGCGTTGCCCGACGACGACATCAAGGAAGCCCTCCAGGCCCTGCCGGAGGAGTTCCGGATGGCCGTCTACTACGCCGACGTCGAGGGGTTCCCCTACAAGGAGATCGCCGAGATCATGGGCACCCCGATCGGGACCGTGATGTCGCGACTGCACCGTGGGCGCAAGCAGCTCCGAGGTCTGCTCGCCGACGTCGCACGCGAACGTGGATTCAACCGTGGGGGCACCGACGACGTGCCCGGCGACAGTGCAGTGAGCGCGGAGCAGGAGGTTTCTCGGTGAGCGAGCAGGACGAATTCGAGCAGCTCGACTGCTCCGCCGTCATCGCGGACGTCTGGCTGATGCTGGACCGTGAATGCGATGAGGCGTCGCGGGCGCGGCTGCAGAGGCACCTCGACGAGTGTGGGTCGTGCCTCGAGGCGTACGGCATCGAGGAGAAGGTGAAGTCCCTCGTGAACCGCAAGTGCGGCGGGGAGCACGCACCGGAAAGCCTCCGTCAGAGGCTCTCCATCGAGTTGCGGCGGACGATCCTCATTACGAATACCGAACCCGACGCATAACTCGTCAGAACAGCAATCAGGGGCCGGAAAGCATCGCTGCTTTCCGGCCCCTGGTGCGTTCTACGGCGCGTCAGGCGTTGGGACGCTTGCCGTGGTTTGCGGCGTTGCCCTTGCGACTGCGCTTCTTACGACCACGCTTACCCATGAGTAGATCTCCCTTCTTTTCACCACAGTCTTCCACGTGTGGTTGGGTGTCCTTGCAACAGGGCTTTCTCGACACCCGGGAGTGAAGGATCACAATGGCAGAAGACGTGCGCGCCGAAATGGTTTCGACGGTGTATCAGGTTGTGGTGAGCGCGGGTGACGAGGTGAAGGAGGGCGACACCCTCGTCATCCTCGAGTCGATGAAGATGGAGATCCCCGTCATCGCCGAAGAGCCCGGCACGGTCACCTCCGTGGACGTCAAGGTCGGCGACGTGATCCAGCAGGGCGACCTGATCGCAGTGATCTCCTGAGCTGACACCCACCGACGATGTCCACACTGAGTGACCTGCTCGCCGAACACACCGACCTGCCCGGCGAGGCCGTCGATCACCTCCAGCGAGTCGTCGGTGAGTGGCAGTTGCTCGCCGACCTCTCCTTCGCGGACGTTCTGCTCTGGGTCGGAACGGATTCCGCGGCCACCAACTCGACCGGCACCGTGATCTGCGTCGCGCACTGCAGGCCCACCACCGCGTCGACCGCCTTCCCGGAGGATGTCGTCGGGACGGTCGTGTCGGAGTCGGAACACCCGCAGGTGCTGCAGGCGCTGCTCGAGGGCCGCGTCGTGCGCCCCGAGGACGGCGGCGGGCACGCCGGTCTGCCGCCGCGCGGGGAAGCGGTCCCGGTGCGGTGGAACGGCGAAGTGATCGCGGTCCTGAGCCGGGACACCAACCTGTCGCACCAGCGGGCGCAGAGCCCGCTCGAGGTCGCGTATCTCGACTGCGCCGATGATCTGTGCCAGATGATCAGCGACGGAACCTTCCCGATCCGGGAGGCCCGGTCGGACACCAACTCGAGTCCCCGCGCCGGCGACGGCTTCATCCGCCTCGACACCGACGGCAGCGTGGTCTACGCGAGTCCCAATGCGCTGTCGGCCTATCACCGGATGGGTCTCAGCTCGGACCTGATCGGCCAGAACCTGGCCGCCACCACGCGGTCGCTCGTGACGGATCCGTTCGAGTCGCAGGAGGTCGCCGGATACATCCGCGACACCATCGCCGACAAGCCGGGCCGCCGCATGGAGATCGAGGCCAGGGGAGCGACCGTCCTGCTCCGGGCGCTGGTCCTCAAACCCGGCGGGAAGCGCGTCGGCGCCGCCGTCGTCGTGCGGGACGTCACCGAGGTGAAGAGGCGGGATCGCGCGCTGCTCAGCAAGGACGCGACGATCCGCGAGATCCATCACCGGGTGAAGAACAATCTGCAGACCGTGGCGGCGCTCCTGCGACTGCAGGCCCGCCGCACCAACAACGAGGAAGCCCGGCAGGCGCTGAGCGAATCGGTGCGCCGTGTCACGTCGATAGCCCTCGTGCACGACACGTTGTCGATGTCGGTGGACGAGGAAGTGAACCTCGACGAGGTCGTCGACCGTCTGGTGCCGATCCTGTCCGACGTGGCGACGGTGAGTACGCCGATCAAGGTCCGCCGGGAGGGCAGCTTCGGGGTGTTCTCCGCGGAGCGGGCCACGCCGCTGGTGATGGTGCTGACCGAACTCGTGCAGAACGCGATCGAGCACGCCTTCGAACCCGGCGCTCCGGGCACGGTCACCATGAGGGCCGAGCGTTCTGCGCGGTGGCTGGACGTCGTGATCCACGACGACGGCAGGGGATTGCCGCCCGGTTTCAGCCTCGAGCGGTCCGACCGTCTCGGTCTGCAGATCGTCCGGACTCTGGTGGCCGCCGAGCTGAACGGCTCCCTCGGGCTGCATCCCGGGCCGGAGGGTGGAACGGATGCCGTGTTACGCGTACCGCTGGGCCGTCGTGGGCCGCGGTACTGATCGGGGGGCAAGCAAAAGGCCCGGCACCATGTGGTGCCGGGCCCGTCTTCTTCTGAAGTATCAGACGGTGGTGCGGGCACGCGTCCGAGCGTTGCGGCGCTTGAGTGCGCGTCGCTCGTCTTCGCTCATGCCGCCCCACACACCGGCGTCCTGGCCCGACTCGAGTGCCCACGAGAGGCATTCGGCGGTCACCGGGCAGCGGTTGCAGACAACCTTGGCATCAGCAATCTGCGCGAGAGCCGGACCGCTGTTGCCCACAGGGAAGAACAACTCGGGGTCTTCGTCGCGACAGATTGCCTTGTGGCGCCAGTCCATCCTTCTGCTCCTTAACTGGGTGCTAAATGCACCGTTTCGTCTTCATGAGTTCATGTGTGCGTAGAGAATGTTTCCGCACTGTTGCTTGTGAATGCTTTCACGAACTGGCGGGATGTCAATAGAAAACCGCCGCACCGTGGGGGAGCTCACGTACTTAGGCTGCCCTTCGAGGTGCGCCGTCCTTTGTACCCGGTGCAGGCACTTCCCGCTAGGTGAAAACGGCGATTCTCGAGAATTGCTCAGGGTCGCGCCGGCGCGACCACATCCAGCGCCTCGGGCACCGACACGAACTCGACGACTTTGCGCAGTCCGATGTAGTCGCCGTCCATCTGCAGTCCGATGGGTTCCGACGCGGAGATCCGCACGGACGGCACGTCGTCGACCCGGACCAGCTTCTTCGCCTTCGGACGGGTTCCGGGGGTCAGCAGCTGGCGGGCCACCCGCAGCGTGGTGAGGATCGCGGTGGACCGCATCGCGAAGACGCCGAGGCCGGTGTCGTAGGTGGTGTCGGGATTCGTGTGCACTTCCCGCTTGTTCAGATACGTCCAGGGACTCGCGTTCGACACGAATGCGTAGTGAACGCCCTCGACCGGATCGTGATCGGGAACCTCGACGGTGAGCGTCGGCTCGGCGTATTTCGACCGGAAGAACACCCGCACCGCCGCGCGGACATACTGCGCCGGTGTGGCCGGCCGCCCGTTCTTGCGGTGCATGTCGACCGCCTCACACACCTGGGCGTCCCAGCCGAGACCGGCGTTGAACGTGAACCAGCGGTTGTCGCAGTGCGCGAGCCCGATCCGGCGCCGCTGCCTGCGGGCGAGGAGATCGATGAGCTGGTTGGTGGCGTCCACCGGGTCGGGCGCGATGCCGAGCGAGCGGGCGAACACGTTCGCCGACCCACCGGGGACGACGGCGATCGGGGGAATCGGCCCCACCGTCACCGCGCTCATCGACTTCGGTACCGGGGTGCCGAGCAGTCCGTTGACCACCTCGTTCACGGTGCCGTCTCCGCCGTGGACGATGATCAGGCCCATCCCGTCCACACAGGCCTGCTGCGCAAGTTCGGCGGCGTGACCGCGGTGTGTCGTGTGCGCGACCGTCAACCGCACCCGGCTCGACAGCGCGTGGGCGAGGAGATCACGCCCGGCCGGAGTCGTCGATGTGGCATTGGGGTTGACGATCAGCAGCGCGCGCACGGGGCCCAAGCCTAGCGGGGGCGGGACGTGTCACCGTCCGAGGCTGCCGGCGACGGGGTGTTCTAGGCTGGCCGACGTGCCGAAGCCGTCTCTCAGCAAGTCCACGCCCACCACGGTCCGCGCGGCGGGCGCCCTGGTGTCGCTCGAGGGCGCGGTGGCGGTCGGTGTCGCCGTGGTGCTGGTCATCCGGGGACTGCTCGGGCACGACCAGAGCGTCAGCAGCGGATACGGCACCGCGGCCTGGTTTGCGATTCTCGGGGGCGCCGTGCTCGCCGCCGGGCTCGCGCTGATCTTCGGCCGGCGCTGGGGGCGGGCGATCGCGATCGTCGCCCAACTTCTCCTGCTCCCGGTGGCGTGGTCGCTGCTCACCGATTCGCACCAGCCGTTCTTCGGTGTGCTGCTCGGCGTCGTCGTCGTGGCGGCCCTCGGGTGCCTGTTCAGCAGTCCCACGTCGAAGTGGATGGCTGCCGAGTACGGCCAGGAGGCCGACGCCGACAACCCATCGGACCGCTAGCTCACCTCGGACGCGAGGCGGCCGAGCGGATCCCCGGTGAGCCGGTACGTGGTCCATTCGTCCTGCGGGTGCGCGTCCAGCGACTCGTAGAACGCGATCGACGGCTTGTTCCAGTTGACCACCGACCACGACAGTCGCGTGTAGCCGTTGTCGACGCACTCCTTCGCGAGTGTGGCGAGCAGGGCCTTGCCGTGCCCGGAACCGCGCTCCGACGGGCTGACGAACAGGTCCTCGAGGTAGATGCCGTGCGTTCCGTCCCAGGTGGAGAAGTTCCGGAACCACACCGCGATCCCGACGACCCGGTCGTCGTCGTTCGTCGCGACGTGGGCGAAGGTCGACGGCTGCGGACCGAACAGGGCGTCGTCGATCTGGTCGGCGGTGACGGTGCACTCGTCACGGGCCCGCTGGTGTTCGGCGAGTTCGTAGATCATGGCGGTGATCGCGGAGACGTCCTCGGGTACTGCGCGTCTGATCATCGGGCACCTTCCTCGCCTGTCACGTTGTGGCTGACCACCTGTTGCGCCCCGTGCTCGAAGCCGAGGACGGAGTACGCGCCCGGCGACATCGCGAACCGTCGTCCCTCACTGATGGGAAGCTCCGCCCAGCGGGCGATGAGCCCGCGCGAGAAGTGACCGTGCCCGACGAGGATCACGTCACGGTCGACGAGTTGCGAATGAGCGACAGACAGTACGAGGTCGCACCGGGTGTGCACCTGCTCGGCCTGTTCGCCGCGAGGGCACGGGTGCGTCCACACGGTCCAGTCCGGCACCTGCTGCCTGATCTCGGGGGTCGTCATGCCCTCGTAGATCCCGTAATCCCATTCGGCGAGCGCGTCCCAGGTGCGCTGGATCTTCAATCCCGCCAGCTCCGCCGTCTCCCGGGCGCGTTGCCGCGGGCTGACGATGACGAGGGGGTCGCGCAGTTCGAGGGCGTCCATCGCCGGACCCACCCGCCGCGCCTGGGCTTCACCCAGTTCGGTGAGGTGGACGTCGGTCCGACCGGTGTGTTTACCCCAACGGGCCCATTCCGTTTCGCCGTGTCGGAGGAGGACGATCCGACGGCCGCGCGGCGAATCACTGGGTGGCATCCATCCATCATGTCAGTCAATCTGCGTGTATGGCTCGCCTCCGGGGACGAAGTAGGTAAGGATCGAGCCGTGACAACGGTTCTAGCAGTGGCAAATCAGAAGGGTGGGGTCGCGAAGACCACCACGGTCGCTTCTCTCGGCGCAGCCCTCGTCGGGCTGGGCCAGAAGGTCCTGGTGGTGGATCTCGACCCGCAGGGATGTCTGACGTTCTCCCTCGGGCACAACCCGGACCGCCTGGACGCCTCCGTCCACGAGGTGCTGACGGGTGATCTGGCGGCGGAGGAGGCCGTGATCGACACCGAGGACGGTGTCGCCCTTCTGCCCGCGACGATCGACCTCGCGGGCGCGGAAGCGTTGCTGCTCATGCGTCCCGGTCGTGAGTTCGCCCTCAAGCGCGCTCTGGCGCCGTTGCTGGACGACTACGACACGATCATCCTCGACTGCCCGCCGTCGCTCGGTGTGCTCACGCTCAACGGGCTCACGGCGGCGCAGTCGGTACTGGTGCCGTTGCAGTGCGAGACGCTCGCCCACCGCGGTGTGGGGCAGTTGCTGCGGACGGTCACCGAGGTGCAGCAGATCACCAACCCCGACCTGGTGCTGCTCGGAGCGCTGCCGACGCTGTACGACGCCCGCACGACGCACAGCCGGGACGTGCTCTCCGACGTGTCCGATCGCTACAACCTGCCGGTCCTCGCGCCGCCGATCCCGCGGACGGTGCGATTCGCGGAGGCGACGGCGTCGGGTGCCACGGTGCTGGCGGGGCGCAAGAACAAGGGTGCCCAGGCGTACCGGGACCTGGCCGAGAACCTCGCCAAGCACTGGGCGGGATCCGAGCTGGCTACGTTTTCGCCTGGAAGTGCCGAGTAAGTTCTTCCGGCGTCGGATTCCACGCGGCAGGCCAATCCTGTTGGCGTAACTGGGCGTCCGTGCCCCCGTCGGCGAAGACGATGCTGCCGCAGAACAGTGTCGACCCCGGTCCGAGCAGGAACTCGACGAGCGCGGCGATCTCGTCCGGGCGTCCGCGCCTGCCCAGCGGCACCGGATAGAAGTCCAGCGCCTTCGCCAGTTCGGGGTCGAGGTCGTCCCCGCTGGTCATCGGTGTGTCGATCATGCCCGGCGCGATCGCGTTGAGTCGTATGCCGTTGCCGATCCACTCGGGCCGTACCGCTTCGCGCCGAATCCACCAGGCCAATGCGAGCTTGGACGCGGGGTATGCCGGGATGGCGGTCACCTGGTCGCCGATGCGCACCGCCTCCGCCTCGTCGCCGTCGAGGCACGCGGTCACCAGATTCTCGGGAATCCCCGGCTGTGTGGTGGTGCTGCTCGACGAGATCACCACCACCGAGGCGCCGTCCGCGCGCTCGAGGGCGGGCTTCAGGGCCGTCACGAGTTCCACGGCCCCGAAGTAGTTGACCGCGACGAGCCTGCCGCCCGGGACGTGCGACAGCGAGCCGAGTCCTGCGCAACAGACGAGACCGTCCACGACTCCGCCGCTTGCCTCGGACACGGCGTCGGCCGCCGCGGTTCGTCCGCCGGGGGTCGACAGGTCGGCGGTCACGTCGGTGTGTGCGAGGTCGACTCCGATGACGGTATGACCGCCGGACTCGAGCGTGCGGCGGCTCGCCGCCCCGATGCCCGAGGCGGCGCCGGTGATCACGTAGGTTGCCATGCCGTGAATTAGAACACGTTACAGATCGCGGTGGTGCGGACTTCGGACTCCGATTCACGCGTTCCGGACTCCGCGTCGGCGTAGTGGGCGCGCAGTCCCGTGACGCCGGGCGCCCGGTCCTCGTGCAGCACGAACCGGGCGTCGTAGTCGCCGCCGTTCTGGGAGCGGAAAGGCAACGGCGCGTCGGTGAACAGGCCGGACAGGCGATCGATCAACCGGGCCGCGACACCCGGGTAGTGCTCGGCGGGCAACCGGTCCGCGCTGTCGATCAGGACCGGGGGCAGTACGGACATCCCCGTGTACCAGAAGATTCCGTGGTGGATCGGGAACAGGAGTTCGTCCATCTGGCCGTTGATCCCACGTGCGCCCGCGCTGTCGGCGCTGCCGCCGAAACTGACGACCGTCATCGCCCGCTTGCCGGCCAGGGTTCCGTCGCCGTACCGCCGGGTGGAGCCGTCCTCGCGGCGCAGTCCGTAGCCGTACCCCTCGACGAAGACCCGGTCGAACCAGCCCTTGAGGATCGCGGGCATGCCGTACCACCACAGCGGGAACTGCACGATCACCGCGTCGGCCCACGCGAGTTTGCGCTGCTCGGCGCGGATGTCGGGGGCCAGGGTGCCCTCGGTCAGGGCCTGACCCGACCGCGCGCCGACGAGGAGGCGGTGGTGGGGGTCGTGTCCGAAATCGTCTGCCGTCACCACCGGGTTCCATCGCATCGCGTACAGGTCCGAGGTCCGGATGTCGTGGTCGGCGCCGCGCAGTGCCGAGAGGGCGTCGCTGCGGAGTGCCGCGTTCAGGGACTTCGGTTCGGGATGTGCCGATACCCACAGGATCTTCATGGTTCGCCTTCCGCTCGGTCGTCCTGACCTCTCCGATCATGGACGCGCGGCGGTGGCCGCGACAGTGGCCGGTGGGACGATATGTGAAATAATCGGGCCATGTCCGATTCGAGAGGTAAGCGGACCGTGCGTCGCCATCGCGTGGTCGTGTTCGTGCGCGACGGTCTGCTCCCGATCGAGTTCGGAATCGTCCACCGATTGTTCGGTGAGGCGCGATCGCGGGAGGGCGAACCGCTGTACGAGGTCCTCACGTGCACCCTCACACCCGGCGCCGTCCGTACCGACACCGACGTGACGATCACCGTCGAGCACGGCCCGGCACTTCTCGGCACGGCCGACACCGTCGTGATCCCGGCGTCCGATCAGGACTACGACCCGCCGGAGGACGGGCGCCTGCCCCGCCACCTCGCGGACGCCCTCGCGCACATTCGCCCGGGCACGCGGGTGGCATCGATCTGCACGGGCTCGTTCGTCCTCGCCGCGGCAGGGCTTCTCGAGAACCGGCGTGCCACGACGCACTGGAAGTCGGCGGACGCGTTCCGGCGGCGTTACCCGGACGTGCACCTGGACCCCGGCGTGCTCTACACGCACGACGGCGGCGTGCTCACCGCCGCCGGCGTCGCGTCCGGAATCGATCTGTGCCTGTACATGATTCGTCTCGACCACGGTGCGTCGGTGGCCAACGAGGTGGCGCGGGGAACGGTCGTGCCGCCTCATCGCAGCGGTGGTCAGGCGCAGTTCATCACCGAGCCCGTCCCGGACGCCGACGGTGCGTCCACGGCGCGAGCGCGGGCGCGGGCGCTGTCGCATCTCGATCAACCGCTGTCGCTGCGGGAGCTGGCCGCGTGGGAGTCGATGAGCGTGCGCACGTTCACCCGGCGATTCCGGGCCGAGACGGGGATGTCGCCGACGCAGTGGGTTCTCGAACAGCGGATCATCCGCGCCCGCGAACTGCTCGAGAACACCGACCTGCCGGTGGACGACGTGGCGGCGGCCGCGGGATTCGGCACCGCGACGTCGCTGCGACAACACCTCTCGCGCACGGTCGGCGTCTCACCGTCCGCGTACCGCGCCACTTTCCGTTGACGGCATGCTCATTCGTCCAAGTGCGGGGGAGTGCGCGGCGCTAACGTCGAGGCCATGACAGTCTCGGACACGCCTCGAAACAACACCCTGACGATGCGGGCTCAGCCGCTTCTCGCCGTCGACGACGTCGAACGCGCAGGCGAGTGGTACCGGAAGGTCCTGGACGCGCGCAGCGGCCACGGTGGACGGGACTACGAGCAACTCCTCGTCGACGGGCACATGATCCTGCAACTGCACCGGCTCGACGAGGGCCACCACCACGGCCCCCTCGGCGATCCTTCGCTCCCGCGGGGAAACGGGGTGGCGATCTGGTTCGAGACCCCCGACTTCGACGGCACCGTTGCGAGGGTGCGGGAGGCGGGTGCCGACGTGGTCACGGACGTGCACGTCAATCCCAATGCGGGACATCGCGAGATCTGGATCCGCGACCTCGACGGCTATCTCGTGGTGTTCGCCGAACCGGCGTGACGGGCGATCTCAGCGCAGCGCCACGACAGCATCGCCGCGCTGTTCGAGGACGACGTCGCCGGCCACCGTCGTGAGGATCGGCCCCGCCGCGGCGTCACGCGCAACCGGGATCGTGCGAAGCAACGCGCCGGTCGACAAGTCGAGCACGGCGATGCCGGATTCCACCGGAACCAGTAGGTTTCCGGCCATCACCGCTCCCGGGCCGAGAGCGCCCGGGAAGATCCAGCGCGGTACGAGATCGGAGGCGCCGAGTGACACCACGTCCGAACCGGTCCACCAGGTGACCGCCGAACTGCCTGTCGACGTGACGGGGTCCGGGCCGACCCGGGCGGTGAGCGCGTATTCGGACACGGCGTTGCCGGTGCCGTCGAACAGGCCGATCCGCGGTCCGTACGACGGGCCGGCGGGGAGGTAGACGGCCGTGGTCTCGCCGGACACCCCGAGGATGCGAGCGCCCTCGACGCCGGCATCCACCCCCGCCAGGACGCTCGACCCGTACTCCTCGGGTTCCTGATTGTCCTTCGGCGACGGGTTCATGACCGTCAGACGATCGGCTACCTCGCCGGGACAGCGCTCGAGAACGGACAGCCTGCTGCTACTCGAACCGACGTCGATCAGCGTGCATCCGCTGCGTGGCTGCCTCCTGGGGTTCACGGGCGCGTCCACCCGGCCGTACTCGACGGTGCGGACGAGGTCGGAGCGCCACAATTCCAGCCGGCGGTCGCCGAGAGATGCCACATACGTACCGTCGGCCTTCAGCGTCACCTCGGAATCGGCGTCGCTGCTCCGCTGGGCCAGACGCTCACCGGTACCGCCGTCGAGTTCGGTGGCCTGGGAGCAGCCGCGGTCGTCGAGGTAGACGGCCACGACCTTCTCCCACGACGCCGTCACACCGCACAGGTCGAGATCACGCTCGTACCGCCACAGCTCGGTACCCGACATCCGGTCCCGTCCCACGACGTCCCCGCTGTCGGCGGTGACGACCGCACCAGCGACGACGAGGGGTGCGGAGGTGGCGGAACTGGCGGCGTCCCAGATCGGGCTCAGCGTCTCAGGAACCGTCAGGGCCGTGATGAGCGCAGGCGGCGGCTCGGCGGCGGTGACCGAGGTGGTGCCCCGGGCATCGCTACGGAACCACACCACGGTGAGGGCGACCACGACCGCGACGGCGATTCCGGCAGCGACGACGAGATCGGCGCGCGAGCGCCGCTCAGGTGCGAGCACGGTGGTTGTTTACTCCGCGTTCGTCGCGGCGGCGCCGACCTTCGTGGTCCGGCGGCGACGACGCCGGCGGGGCTTGGAGGCACCCTCGCCGTCGGTGTCCCCGCTCGAAGCAGCGGATTCGGGTGCCGTCGGCTCCGGCGACACGGACTTGGGGCCCACGGAGTCCGCGGGGCGGCCACCACGGGTGCGGCGGCGGGTGCGGGTGCGTGCCGGACGCTCCGTGCGCTCGGCCTTCTCGCCCTGCTCGATATCGGAGCTCTCGCTCCGCTCGGCGCCCGTGTTCTCGCTCCGCTCGGCGCCCGTGTTCTCGCTCCGCTCGGATGCGACCTTCTCGGCCTTCTCCACCCGGGGGCGCTTGATCGTGCCGGTCGCGCCGGCCGGGATCGACAGCTCCTCGAACAGGTGCGGGGAGCTGGAGTACGTCTCCGCCGGATCGGGGATGCCGAGGCCGAGAGCCTTGTCGATGAGCTGCCAGCGGGGGATGTCGTCCCAGTCCACCAGCGTCACGGCGATGCCGGTGCGGCCCGCCCGCCCGGTGCGGCCGATCCGGTGGACGTACGTCTTCTCGTCCTCGGGGCACTGGTAGTTGATGACGTGGGTGACATCGTCGATATCGATGCCGCGGGCCGCGACGTCCGTTGCGACCAGCACGTCGATCTTGCCCGTGCGGAACGCCTTCAGCGCCTTCTCGCGAGCAACCTGATTGAGGTCGCCGTGGACGGAGCCGACGGAGAAACCCCGCTCGGCGAGATCGTCGGCGACCTTCTGGGCGGTGCGCTTGGTGCGGGTGAAGATCATCGTCGCGCCGCGGCCGTCGGCCTGCAGCACGCGGGCCACCATCTCCGCCTTGTCGAGCGCGTGCGCCCGGTAGATGTGCTGGCTGGTCCGGTCGTGCACCGCCGAGTCGTCGGCCTGCTCGGCGCGGATGTGCGTCGGCTGGGTGAGGAACGTGCGGGCGAGCGTGATGATCGGACCCGGCATGGTCGCCGAGAACAGCATCGTCTGGCGCTTGTCCGGCACCATTCCGAGGATGCGCTCGATGTCGGGCAGGAAGCCCAGGTCGAGCATCTCGTCGGCCTCGTCGAGAACGAGGACCTCGACCTTGCCCAGGATCAGATGACCCTGGTTGGCGAGGTCGAGCAGACGACCCGGGGTGCCCACGACGACGTCGGCGCCCTTCTGGAGCGTCGCGATCTGCGTCTCGTACGGGCGGCCACCGTAGATGGCGAGGACCTCGAGCTTGTTCTTCTCGCCCTTCAGGTACTTCGCTGCGCCCTCGAGGTCCTTGGTGACCTGGATGCACAGCTCGCGGGTGGGCACGATGACCAGCGCGCGGGGAGTGCCGTCGAGTGCGGCCGTCCCGGTGGTGCCACTGGAGATGCGGTGGAGCAGCGGGACGCCGAAACCGAACGTCTTGCCCATGCCCGTGCGGGCCTGACCGATCAGGTCGTCGCCGGCGAGGGCGAGGGGGAGCGTCAGCTCCTGGATCGCGAACGTCCGCTCGATGCCGATCTCGTCGAGAGCGCGGACGATCTCGTCACGCACTCCGAGCTCGGCGAAAGTGGGGGCGACGTGCGTGGAGTCGAGTTGCGCCGACAGCGTGGTCTCGGTTGCGTCGTCTTCATGGTCGACAGTGATCTTGCTCAGGGGACTGGCCTTCCTCGTAGCTGCACGCACGCACGAGGTAAGGGCCAGGCCGCTGGTCGGCCCGATTTCCCAGTCGACGCTCGTCGATGTCCTCTTCCGAGTCGATCCTGCCACTGCCTCAGCGCTGAAATCGAAGATTTCGGCGAGGCGCGGCTGGGACCGTCGATCAGGTGCGCGCACATTATCGGTGGGAACCGCTGATCGGATCGTGATCGATCATCACTCAAACCGCGTTCTCCGTGGAGGCGAACGTGGTGACGAGCGGTTGCCCATGATCATTGTAGCCGGAGAACGCCCCACAACCGGTTACGCATGGCAAACATCACTGGGTGACCCACTAGGCTGTGGCGCCATGGAGCCCAACACGCCTGCATCCTCTGATTCCACCATTCCCGCTGATCACCCCGGCGTCAGTGAACTCTTCGCGGTCCTCGCGTACGGCGAGATCTCCGCGTTCTACCGGCTGTCCGAGGACGCGCAGATGGCGCGGACCCTGCAGGGCAAAGTGGCGCTCGCAAGCATGGCCGCCGCCGAGATGGGCCACTTCGAGATGCTCGAGAAGGCGCTGACCGCGCGTGGGTTCGACATCTTCGAGGCGATGGATCCGTTCGTCCGCCCCCTGAACAACTACCACGCGTCCACCACACCGTCGACGTGGCTCGAGGCATTGGTGAAGGCCTACGTCGGTGACGGGATCGCCGCCGACTTCTACCGCGAGATCGGGCACTCGCTGCCCGCCGAGGTCTCGCGGACGGTCGAGGAGGTGCTCTCGCAGACCGGCCACTCGGAGTTCGTCGTCCACGAGGTGCAGCAGGCGATCAAGGCCAGCAACCGCGACAAGGACCGCCTCATGCTCTGGGGCAGGCGACTGCTCGGCGAGGCCATCACCCAGGCACAGTTCGTCCTCGCGCAGCGGGAGGCGCTCACCGAACTCGTCATCTCCGCGTCCGGCGACCTCAACGGCGTCGTCGCACTGTTCGACCGCATGCAGGAGATGCACGCCGAACGCATGGCCGTGCTCGGGCTTGTGTGAGGTGTGACGGCATGTTCGCTCAGGGCACAGCCCACGGACGCGCACCGGCGGCGGCCACTGCATTAGCCTTGCCAGGACAGCTGATGTTTCTCGGAGAGTTCGGAGGTTGACCGTGGAGGTCAAGATCGGTGTAATCGACAGCCCGCGTGAGCTCATCGTCAGCAGCGAGCAGACCCCGGACGAGGTCGAGACATTGGTCTCGGACGCCCTCACCGGTGGCGACGGGATCTTGTCTCTGCAGGACGACAAGGGACGCAAGTACCTCGTGCAGTCCAGCAAGATCGCCTACGTGGAGATCGGCCCGTCCGATATCCGCAAGGTCGGATTCGCTCCGACCAAGTGAACACACGAGAAAGGGCCCGCAGTCGACTCGACTGCGGGCCCTTTCTCGTGCACGGTGTCAGCGCTGTTCGGGATGCAGCGGCACGCGGGACAGACCGCCCCACGCGAGCGTGACCGTCGTGTCGACCGCTTCTTCCTTCGGGATCGGGCGCGACGCCTCGAGCCAGTACCGCGCGGTGAACTGGCTGGCGCCGACGAGGCCGACAGCGAGGATGCGGGCGCGGTAGGGATCGAGACCGGAGTCGTGGCTGACGAGGTCGAACACGGCGTCCACGCACGCCTCGGTGGCCTGCTCGACGCGGCTCTGCACCTGGGGCTCACCCATGAGGTCCGACTCGAACACGAGCCGGAAACCCTGCGAGTCGTTGTCGACGAAGTCGAAGAACGCCTGCACCGCGGCGCGGACACGCTGCTTGTTGTCCGTGGTCGAGCGCAGTGCCTGCCGGACGCCGGAGATCAGGCTGTCGACATAGCTCTGCAACACCGCCACGTACAGCTCGAGCTTGCCGGGGAAGTGCTGGTAGAGGACGGGCTTGCTCACACCGGCGCACTCGGCGATCTCGTCCATACCGGCAGCGTGGTATCCGCGTGTGACGAAGACCTCGCTGGCTGCGGCGAGTAGCTGCAGTCGCCGGGCGTCACGGGGGAGTCGCGTGCTGCGACGGGCCCCGGTGCCCTTTCCGGGGGTGGCATCGCGATCGGAGTTCGTCCGATCCGCGAGTTCAGTCATAGCGCTTCCAATCTGCACAAGTATTCCGCGTCACATTCTGTGTAACTGTGTGAACGATACCCGCGCGTAGTGAACCGTTCATGGTGGACTCGCTGGACTCGCCCGGTCAAGGATATTGCCTGACCGGTAACTGGGACCCTGCGGCGGTCGGGTGCGCCTGGTCGCCCGGGTAGCCGCGACGTTGCGGATCGCCTCTGCGTGACACGCCGAATGACCTGCGGACGGTGCGCTGGGACGAGGCGGTGCCGGACTGTGAGATTCTGGGCTGCGTGACTGACCGAGGAGGACCGCGTGTTCGCGGCCGGGCTCCCCAGAGCTCCGAGGACGGGGAGCGACGATCGCGCAGCATCGACCAGCGTGACGTCCGTCCCCACACTTCGCAGTCGGCACCACAGTCGCATCAACCGCTCCGTGCGCAATGGGACCCGACCAGCCGCGACGTCGGCAGGCCCCGGAACCCGCGCCCCGAGCGGCAGGCGCGGAAGCAGAGCCGCATCGGCCGGTTCGTCTCCACCTACGGCTGGCGGGCCTACGCGATCCCGATCCTGCTGGTGGTCACCGTTCTCGTGGTGGTCGACGCGGTCCGGGACACCGGCGGCGGCAGCGAGACGACGGCCGAGACCGACACCCCCGGATTCGGCACCCTGTCCCGCGACACCGACGGTTCGAGCGTCATCGGGATCCCGCCGGAGGCCGACGGTAACTTCGCCGCCGAACTTCCCTCGGGCGCGCTGCCCGAGGGAGGTCCGTTCACGGCGGTCGGCGCAGGCACCTGGCACGTGGTTCCCGGAAGCGGAACCAAGATCGGGCAGGGCACCGAACGCGAATTCACGTACAGCGTCGAGATCGAGGACGGGGTCGACACGTCCGGGTTCGGCGGCGACGAGTCGTTCGGCCGGATGGTCGACCAGACGCTGTCGAATCCGAAGAGCTGGACGAAGGACCCGCGGTTCGCGTTCCGCCGCGTCGACCAGGGCGACCCCGACTTCCGGGTGTCGCTGACGTCGCAGATGACCATCCGTGAGGCGTGCGGCTACGACATCCAGCTGGAGGTGTCCTGCTACAACCCCGGCATCGATCGCGTCGTCCTCAACGAGCCGCGCTGGGTGCGGGGAGCCATCGCGTTCCAGGGCGACATCGGGTCGTACCGGCAGTACCAGATCAACCACGAGGTCGGGCACGCCATCGGCTACCAGGACCACCAGCCGTGCGAGACCGAGGGCGGCCTCGCGCCGGTGATGATGCAGCAGACGTTCGGCACGGCCAACAACGACATCGCGCAGCTCGACCCCGAGGGTATCGTCCCGATGAACGGTCTGACCTGCCATTTCAATCCGTGGCCGTTCCCGAGGGCGTGAGCAGGGGCCGCCCCGCGCGACTGCCGGCGGGAGGGGAAGAATGGACCCTGTCGGAGCGTTGAAGTCAATGCTGTCCGACGCATCGGAAGCTGTCGCGCAACGTCAGGAGTGGGCCGTGTCGCTTGACCGTTCTGTGAAGACCACCGAGGCACTGCCGCCGCTGGTGGAACCGGACGCCGAACTTTCCCGCGACGAGGTGGCGCGGTACAGCAGGCACCTGATCATCCCGGATGTCGGTATGGCGGGGCAGAAACGTCTGAAGAACGCGAAGGTCCTCGTCATCGGCGCGGGCGGCCTCGGGTCACCCGCCCTGCTGTACCTGGCGGCGGCGGGTGTGGGGACGCTCGGCATCGTCGAGTTCGACGAGGTCGACATGTCGAACCTGCAGCGGCAGGTGATCCACGGCCGGTCCGACGTGGGCCGTCCGAAGGCCGAGAGTGCGCGCGACTCGATCCGCGAGATCAACGACAACGTCGACGTCCGGTTGCACGAGTTCCGGCTCGAGCCCGACAACGCCGTGGAACTGTTCGAGCAGTACGACCTGATCCTCGACGGCACCGACAACTTCGCCACCCGGTATCTCGT
Source organism: Rhodococcus mengyinensis (assembly GCF_048381435.1). Classification (NCBI taxonomy): domain Bacteria; kingdom Bacillati; phylum Actinomycetota; class Actinomycetes; order Mycobacteriales; family Nocardiaceae; genus Rhodococcus; species Rhodococcus mengyinensis. The sequence continues at coordinate 49,649 of NZ_JBLWIT010000139.1, forward strand.
CAACGACGCCGCCGTCCTCGCGCACAAGCCGTACGTGTGGGGCTCGATCTACCGATTCGAGGGCCAGGCGTCCGTGTTCTGGGAGGATGCGCCGAACGGTCGCGGACTCAACTACCGGGACCTGTACCCGGAGGCGCCCCCGCCGGGCATGGTGCCGTCGTGCGCCGAGGGCGGTGTGCTCGGTGTGCTCTGCGCGTCGATCGGTTCGATCATGGCCACCGAGGCGGTCAAGTTGATCACCGGCATCGGGGAGTCGCTGCTCGGACGGCTGATGGTCTACGACGCACTGGACATGACCTACCGCACCATCACGTTGCGCCGGGATCCGGCGCGGACCCCGGTCACCGAACTGATCGACTACGACGCGTTCTGCGGCGTGGTGTCCGACGAGGGTCAGGCGGCGGCGGCCGGTTCGACCATCACGGCCACGGAGCTGCGTGATCTCCTCGACTCCGGCAAGGAGATCGAACTGATCGACGTGCGCGAGCCGGTCGAGTGGGACATCGTCCACCTGCCCGGTGCCGTGCTGATCCCCAAGGACCGGATCCTGTCGGGGGAGGCGCTGTCGGAGCTTCCGCAGAACAAGCCGATCGTGCTGCACTGCAAGACCGGCGTCCGCTCGGCGGAAGCGCTGGCCGCGCTGAAGAAGGCCGGCTTCTCCGACGCCACACATCTGCAGGGCGGCGTGATCGCGTGGGCGAAACAGGTGGACACCAGCCTGCCCGTCTACTGACCTTCGTCGTGGCGTGATTGCCCGTGCCCGGGCCAGCGCGCCTTGCAGTGTCACCGGCCCACCCGGCGGTAGCGTTGAGTCCGTGAGCACAGGCCAACCCCCTCAACACGTGTGCTCCACGTTCGGCCTCCGGGAAGTCGAGCCCATCCCACTCGGTGCGGACTGGGACGGCGGGTGGCTCTGTGGAGACGTAGTCCTGTCAGCCGTCGCCGACCACGCGCGCGCCGCGTGGTCCGCCAAGATCCGCGAGACGCTGGAGGTGGACGGGGTGCGGCTCGCGCGTCCTGTGCGGTCCACCGACGGCCGGTATGTGGTGTCCGGGTGGCGGGCCGACACGTTCATCGAGGGCACGCCCGAACCGCGTCACGACGAGGTCGTGTCGATGTCGGGGCGGCTTCACGCCGCCACCTCGCAGCTCGACCGTCCCCGGTTCCTCGTGCAGCCCCCGGTTGCGCCGTGGGCCGAGGTCGACGTGTTCGTGGCTGCGGATCGCGCCGCCTGGGAGAAGATCCCGCTGCGCAGCGCGAAGGGTGCGGAACAGCTCGAGACGCCGTCCCCCGACGGTCGCAAGAGCCTGGAACTGATCACCGGACTCGCGACGCTGCGCAAGCCCGTCACGGGCCCGGACCAGCTGGTGCACGGAGACCTGTTCGGCACCGTCCTGTTCGCCGGTGCCCTCGCGCCCGGGATCACCGACATCACTCCGTACTGGCGTCCCGCGTCGTGGGCGGCGGCGGTGGCCGTGGTGGATGCCATTTCCTGGGGTGGAGCCGACGAGGCCCTCATCGGCCGTTGGGAAGATCTGCCCGAATGGCCGCAAATGCTCCTGCGTGCGGTGCTGTTCAGGCTCGCCGTCCACGTGCTGCACCCACGCTCGACCGCGGAGGCGTTTCCCGGACTTGCCCGCACGGCCGACGTGGTACGCCTCCTGCTCTAGGTGAGCAGCTCCGCGAACAGATCGCGGGCGGCCGTGGTCGCGGCAGCCTCGTCCCCGTCGACCACCGCCTGGATCAGACGCCCGTGCTCGTCGTGGAACCCGGCACCGGTCGCGTGGACGTGCCGGTCGACGGTCTGGGCGATCGAGGGCAGTAGCGAGTCGTAGAACTCCAGGTACACGGCGTTGTGGCTCGCTTCGACGATCGCGCGGTGCAGGCTGACGTCCGCCGCGACGGCGGCCTCCGTGTCGGATTCGGCCCAGCACCGGGAGCGTTCGTCGAGGAGGCTCTGCAGGCGTGCGACGTCGTCCGGGGTGCGGCGCCGGGCGGCGAGCGCGGCGGCGGTGACGTCGAGCGCCTGCCGCAGTTCCGTGACGTCGCGCTCGTGTGCGCCGGCGAAGTACTTGCCGAGTGTGCCCCCGACGTCGGAGGTGGCGACGACGTACGTGCCGGATCCCTGCCGCCGTTCGAGCAGGCCGGTGTGGACGAGGGCCTGCACCGCCTCGCGGACGGTGTTGCGTCCCGTTCCGGTGAGTTCGGACAGCGCGGTCTCGGTGGGGATCTTCGCGCCGACCGCCCACCGACCACTGCAGATCTCGTCGCGCAGCTGCTCGGTGACCTGTGAGATCAGACTCGAGCGGCGCACTGGTTTTCCAAAGGTCATCCTGTCATCCTATGATTTCTCTTGTGACTCTTCTACGCGGCCGCCTCCTCGTCTTCTGCGCGATCGCCATGTCTGCTCTCGTGCTGAGGCTGGCGGTCACCTCGTTCACCCCGCTTGCCTCGCAGATCCGGGAGGACATCGGATTCTCGCCGACGGTCGTCGGGGTGTTCGGAATGGTGCCGACGGCGATGTTCGCGCTGTTCGGACTGGGGACGCCGCTCATCGCCAAGCGGTGGGGCCTGGAACGGACCGCCCTCGTCGCGATGCTGATGGCCGCGGTCGGCATGCTCACGAGAGCCCTGATGAGCGACACCTGGTCGTTGCTGGCACTGTCGGCGCTCGCGCTGGCAGGCATGGGAATCGGCAACGTGGTGATTCCGCCGCTCGTCAAGCGTTACTTCTCCGACCGGCTGGCCGTGATGAGCTCGGTGTACATCGTCGGCGTGCAGATCGGCACCATCGCGCCCGCCTTCGTGGCCGTCCCGCTCGCCGAGGCATTCGGCTGGCGGTTCTCGATCGGCGTGTGGGCGCTCCTCGGCTTCGCCGCGGCGGTCCCGTGGATCTTCCTCCTCGCCCGCGAACGACGTCGCGCCGTGGTCGTGACGGCGCAGCCGCCGGCGGACGTTCCGGCCGAGCGTCCCCACGGGAAGGCCTGGCGATCGCCCGTCGGCTGGGGAATGGCCGGCATGTTCGGGATGACGTCGATGATCACGTACTCGATGTTCACCTGGATTCCCGACATCCTGTCCGACGCCGGTGCGAGTGAGGCGTTCGGCGGTGCCATGGTGGGACTGTTCTCGTTCATGGGCCTCGTCGCGGCGTTCGGCGCCCCCACGCTGTGCGCGCGTATGCGCAACCCGTTCCCGATCGTGATCGGGTGCGCGGTCTGCTACCTCGTCTCCTTCAGCGGACTCCTGCTCGCCCCGATGAGCGCGCCGATCCTGTGGATCGTGCTGCTCGGGCTCGGGCCCAGCACCTTCCCGATGTCGCTGACACTGATCAATCTCCGCACGCGCAGCCATCTCGGCTCGGCGACGCTGTCCGGTTTCACCCAGGGTGTGGGTTACGCCGTCGCGTGCCTCGGTCCGTTACTGTTCGGCGTGTTCCACGATGCCTCCGGCGGGTGGACCCTGTCGTTCGGATTCTTGACGTGCGGCGTGGTGATCCTCCTCATCGCAGCGTTCCAGGCATGCAAGCCGCGCATGCTCGAGGACAGCTGGCACGTCGATTCGGAGCCGCAGGACGCTCTTCGACACGTCTAGGAAACATGCAGGAAACCTCACATCGGCCCAGCTGAAAAGTGAGGATCAGTTGACGTTGCGGTCACCGACCGCAGCACCGCCGCAACACCGGTTTTCTACCTTTGGGTCTCCCACACAACGAGGAGGCCCGGGTGAAGAAGCACTACATCGAGCACTGGGACGCGGAAGACGTCGACGCCTGGGAGGCGGGCGGCAAGGACATCGCCAAGCGGAACCTGATCTGGTCGGTAGTCGCTGAGCACGTCGGCTTCTCCGTCTGGTCGATCTGGTCCGTCATGGTCCTGTTCATGCCGACCGACATCTACGGCATCGACGCGGCGGGCAAGTTCTTCCTCGTCGCGGTCCCGACCCTCGTCGGCTCGATTCTGCGGATCCCGTACACGGTGGCGACGGCCCGCTTCGGCGGCCGCAACTGGACCGTCTTCAGTGCCCTCGTCCTGCTCGTGCCGACGCTGTTCACGCTGTACCTGATGATGAACCCCGGCGCGTCGTACACGACGTTCATCCTCGTGGCCGCCCTCGCCGGCGTCGGCGGCGGCAACTTCGCCTCGTCGATGACCAACATCAACGCGTTCTACCCGCAGCGCCTCAAGGGCTGGGCGCTCGGCCTCAACGCAGGCGGCGGCAACATCGGCGTCCCGATGATCCAGGTGATCGGCCTGCTCGTGATCGCCACCCTGGGTAACACGGAGCCGTGGATCGTCTGCGCCGTCTACCTGGTCTTCATCGCCGTCGCCGCGGTCGGCGCCGCCCTGTTCATGGACAACCTCGGCAACCAGAAGTCCGATCTCCGGTCGATGGCCAAGGCGCTGAAGTTCTCCGACTCGTGGGTCATCAGCTTCCTCTACATCGGCACGTTCGGCTCGTTCATCGGCTTCAGCTTCGCGTTCGGCCAGGTGCTGCAGATCAACTTCCTCGCCGGCGGCGCCACCCCCGCCGCGGCTGCGCTGCACGCCGCGCAGATCGCCTTCATCGGACCGCTGCTCGGCTCCATCGCGCGGCCGATGGGCGGCAAGCTCGCCGACCGCATCGGCGGCGGCAAGATCACGCTGTACACGTTCGTCGCCATGGCGCTCGCCGCCGCAGTGCTGGTCACCGCGGGGACCATCGACGACGGCACGCCCGGCGCGGCCACGGCCGGAGTGCTGGTGGCGTTCGTGTTCGGCTTCATCACCCTCATCCTGCTGGCGGGCATCGGCAACGGCTCGGTCTACAAGATGATTCCGTCGATCTTCGAGGCCAAGGCGCAGGGACTCGAGGGATTGAGCCGGGACGCCAAGGCGGCGTGGTCGCGGGCGATGTCCGGCGCGCTCATCGGGTTCGCGGGCGCCATCGGTGGCCTCGGCGGCGTCGGCATCAACCTGGTGTTGCGCGCGTCCTACGGCGGCACCGCGAAGTCGGCGACCATGGCGTTCTGGGTGTTCCTCGCCTTCTACATCGCCTGCATCTTCGTCACCTGGTTCGTCTTCCTGCGCCGCCCGTCCGTCACCCGTGGGCTCACCGTCTCCGGCGACGACGAAAAGGTGTCGGTCTCGGCGTGACCTCACGCAGTACCGCATGAACTCGAGTAATTCAGCTAGAAGGAGCGACGGCATGAGCCGCAAGTCAGCAGTGGTCATCGGACACGGAATGGTCGGACATCGATTCGTCGAGGCGTTGCGTGCGCGCGACGAGTCGGACGACTGGTCGGTGACGGTGCTCTGCGAGGAGCCCCTCCCCGCGTACGACCGGGTGGGACTGTCCTCCTACGTGGGGGCGTGGGACCACAAGGAGCTTGCGCTCGCGGGCAACGACTACCCGGACGACGCTCTCGTCGATCTCCGGATCGGCCGCCGGGCCGCGACCATCGATCGGGAGTCCCGCAAGGTCACCACCGATTCGGGCGAGGTCGTCGCGTACGACGCTCTCGTGATGGCCACCGGTTCGTACCCGTTCGTGCCGCCGATCCCCGGGCACGACCGGCCGGAGTGCTTCGTCTACCGCACGCTCGACGACCTCGACGGCATCCGGAAGCGGGCCGACGCGGCCGGTCCCGGCGCCGTCGGTGTCGTCGTCGGCGGTGGTCTGCTCGGACTCGAGGCCGCGAACGCCCTCAAATTGATGGGCATGACACCGCACGTCGTCGAGTTCGCACCCCGGCTGATGCCCCTGCAGGTGGACGAGGGCGGTGGAGCGCTGCTCGCCAACCTGGTCACCGACCTGGGTCTCACCGTCCACACGGGTGTCGGCACCGCAGGCATCACCGAGGGTCCGGACGGGATCAGCGTCGAACTGTCCGACGGTTCGGTGATCGAGGCCGCGCTGCTGGTGTTCTCCGCGGGTGTGCGGCCGCAGGACCAGCTGGCCCGCGACGCCGGACTCGAGGTCGGCGAGCGGGGCGGGATTATCACGGACCTCGGCTGCCGCACGTCGGACGAGAACATCTACGCGGTCGGCGAGTGCGCCGCGGTGGAGGGACGGTGCTACGGCCTCGTCGCACCCGGCTACACCACCGCGGAGATCGTCGCGGACCGGTTGCTCGGCGGGGCGGCGGAGTTCCCGGGCGCCGACCTGTCCACCAAGCTCAAGCTGATGGGTGTGGACGTCGCCAGCTTCGGCGACGCGCACGCTCAGACCCCAGGCGCCCTGGAGGTGGTCCTCAGCGACGCCGCCAAGGGCACCTACGCCAAGCTGGTGGTGTCCGACGACGCGAAGACGCTGCTCGGCGGCATCCTCGTCGGCGACGCGTCCGCATACGCGTCGCTGCGCCCGCTCGTCGGCCGTGAACTGCCGGGCGATCCGGCCTCGCTCATCTCACCGGCGGGGGAGAAGCCCGGCGCCGGCTCCCTGCCCGACGACGCCGAGGTGTGCTCCTGCAACGGCGTCACCAAGGGTTCCATCTGCGGGGCCATCGCCGACGGTGCCTGCGACATCGCGCAGGTCAAGAGCTGCACCAACGCCGGAACGACGTGCGGCGGCTGCCTGCCGACGATCAAGCAGCTCCTCGCGTCGTCCGGCGTGGTGATGTCCAAGGCGCTGTGCGAGCACTTCGAGCAGTCCCGCGCCGAACTGTTCGAGATCGTGCAGGCCACCGACACGCGCACGTTCTCCGCGCTCATCTCGAAGTACGGGAAGGGGTCGGGCTGCGACATCTGCAAGCCCGTCGTCGCATCGATCCTGGCGTCCACCGACTCGGATCACATCCTGCACCGCAACCAGGCGGGCCTGCAGGACACGAACGACCACTTCCTCGCCAACATCCAGAAGAACGGCACCTACTCGGTGGTGCCGCGGATGCCCGGCGGCGAATGCACGCCCGAACAGCTCATCGTCATCGGCGAGGTGGCCCGCGACTTCGGCCTCTACACCAAGGTCACCGGCGGTCAGCGCATCGACCTGTTCGGCGCCCGCGTCGAACAGCTACCCGCGATCTGGAAGCGACTCGTCGACGCGGGCATGGAGTCCGGTCAGGCCTACGGCAAGTCGCTGCGCACCGTGAAGAGCTGCGTCGGATCCACCTGGTGCCGGTACGGCGTGCAGGACTCCGTCGGCATGGCGGTCGACCTGGAGAACCGGTACCGGGGCCTGCGGTCCCCGCACAAGCTCAAGTTCGGTGTCTCGGGTTGCGCCCGCGAATGCGCCGAGGCACGCGGCAAGGACGTCGGCGTCATCGCCACCGAGAACGGCTGGAACCTGTACGTCGGCGGCAACGGCGGCCAGTCCCCGAAGCACGCCCAGCTGCTCGCCGGTGGGCTCGACGACGAGACCCTGGTCCGCTACATCGACCGGTACCTCATGTTCTACATCCGCACCGCGGATCGTCTTCAGCGCACCGCGCCGTGGGTCGACTCCCTCGAAGGCGGGCTCGACCACCTCAAGGCAGTGGTGTGCGAGGACAGCCTGGGCATCGCCGCCGACCTCGAGGCGGCCATGGCGAAGCACGTTCTGGGATACAAGGACGAGTGGGCGGGCGTGCTCGAGGACCCGGAGAAGCTGTCGCGGTTCGTGTCGTTCGTCAACGCGCCCGAGGAAGCCGATCCGACCGTCTCGTTCGACGACACGGGCGTCCGGAAGGTCCCCGTGTTGATGGGAATGCCGAAATTCGCAGCTTCTACACCGGAGTAATCCCCGCTTAACGCTGCGGAAACACCGACCCCGAACGATGTATCCCAGCACGGATACACACCAGCCCGAAGGAGGACTGTGATGACCGTCGTCGACATGAACGTGCACAGTGCCAGTGGAACCAGGCGTGAAAGCGTCCAGTCAGGCCGTCTCGAATGGACGTCCGCGTGCCCGCTCAGCCAGCTGATTCCCGGTCTCGGGGTGGCGGTACTGCTGCGAGGCGGGGAGCAGGTGGCACTGTTCCTGCTCGAGGACGGAACGCTGCGCGCCGTGGGCAACATCGACCCGTTCGGGCGCGCGGCCGTGATGTCCCGCGGCCTCGTTGGTGACCGGGCCGGCGAGCCCACCGTGGCGTCGCCGCTGCTCAAGCAGGTGTTCTCGCTGGTCGACGGACGCTGCCTCGACGACGAGTCGGTGTGGTTGCCCGTGTACGACGTGCGGGTGTGGGCCGGCGTCGTCCAGGTTCACAGCACGAACGCGTGAACGACGACACGCCGCTGTGCGGATTCACGATCGGAGTCACGGCGTCCCGGCGTGCGGAAGAATTCGCCACGCTGCTGACGCGGCGCGGTGCCACCGTGGTGCACGCCCCGGCCATCCGCATCATCCCGCTGGCCGACGACACGGAACTCGAGCGCGTCACGCGCCAGATCATCGACAACCCGCCGGAGATCGTCGTCGCGACGACGGGGATCGGGTTCCGCGGCTGGATGGAGGCCGCGGACGGCTGGGGTGAAGCGGAGGAGCTGGGCCGCGCACTGGCGTCGAGCCGCCTGCTGGCCCGCGGACCCAAGGCGAAGGGCGCGATCCGGGCCGCGGACCTGCGGGAAGAGTGGTCACCCGCCTCGGAGTCGTCGGCCGAGGTGCTCGATCACCTGCTCGGTGAGGGCGTCGAAGGCAAGCGCATCGCGGTCCAGCTGCACGGTGCCACCACGGAATGGGAGCCCGTCGCGGACTTCTGCGAGGTGCTCCGCTGCGCGGGCGCCGACGTGATCGCCGTCCCCGTCTACCGGTGGACACCGCTCGAGGACCAGGCCCCGATGGACCGGATGATCGAACTGATCGCCTCCGGCGGCCTCGACGCGGTCAGCTTCACCAGCGCACCGGCGGTCGCCTCGCTGCTGACCCGCGCCAAGGAGACCGGAATGATCGAGATGGTGCTGCACTCGTTCCGGCACCGAGTCCTCGCGGCCTGTGTGGGGCCGGTGACCGCGGGACCGCTGCGCGAACTCGAGGTGCCGACGACGACGCCGGCGCGCTCGCGGCTGGGTGCCCTCGCGCGGCACATCGCCGACGAACTGCCGAGGCGGGCGAACAAGATCCAGACCGCCGGACACGAACTGAGCATCCGCGGCGGCTGCGTCGTCGTCGACGGCGAGGTGCGGCAGCTGCCCCCCGCCGCGATGTCGCTGATGCGCACGCTCGGCGCCCGGCCCGGCCGGGTCGTACCCCGGGACGAACTGCTCGCGGCGCTGCCCGGTGGTGGTGGCGACACCCACGCCGTGGAGACGGCCGTGGCGAGGCTGCGGGCGTCCCTGGGCGCACCGAAAGCCGTCCAGACGGTGGTCAAGCGGGGATACCGCCTCGCTCTCGACCCCGTCGACTGCGTCGATTCACGTGAGGAGGGACAGCAATGAACGAGACAGCACTGGTACTGGTGGCACACGGCACGCGGAGTCCCCGGGGCGTGGAGATGATCGCCGCGCTCGCCGACGCCGTCGCCGAGCAGGTCGGACCCACCCGGGTGTCCTTCGTGGACGTTCTCGGGCCCTCACCGGCCGAGGTGCTCCGCGACATCACCGGGCCCGCCGTCGTGGTCCCGGCGTTCCTCGCGTCCGGCTACCACGTCCACACCGATGTTCCGCGGGAAGTCGCGGACAGTGGTCACCCCTCGGTGGCCGTGACCCGGGCGCTGGGACCGGACCCTGTTCTCGCGGAGGTCCTGCTGCGGCGCCTCGTCGACGCGGGCTGGCGGCCCGGCGACGCGGTCGTGCTCGCCGCGGCCGGCTCGTCCGACCCGCGGGCCCTGCGCGACGTCCGGCGCGCCGCGGCGTTGCTGTCGGAGCTCGTCGCGTCGCGGGTCCGGATCGGCTACGTGGCGACAGCGCAGCCGCGGGTCCCCGACGTGGTGGCCGGATTGCGTGCGAGCGGCGAGAAGCGCGTGTTCGTCGCGTCGTATCTCCTGGCCCACGGACTGTTCCACGCGCGCCTCGCCGATGCCGGTGCGGACGGAGTGGCCGAGCCGCTCGGTGTCGATCCGGCCATCGTCGACCTCGTGGCGGAGCGCTACCGAAGCGGAATTCCGGCAGCGTTGCGCACCCTGTCGTTCCAGCGCTGACCCGTCAGCGCGGTAGCGGCACCAGTTCGGCCAGATCACCGTCGGCCGCGCCCGCCGGTACCAGCGCCAGTGCTTCGCGGTCGATCAGGCCCGCGAGATGCGCGGTGCGGATTCCGGGGTCGACGCGCCACGTGCCGTCCGGTTGCGGGACCGCGGGCAGGATCCGGGTGGCGTCGCCACTGACCTCGGACGCATTCGCGATACGCGCCAGCTGACGCGGTGGCGGGATACGACCCGTGAGTGCGGCCGCGATGGACGGAACCGTGGTCAGGAGCGTCACGACCGCGGCGTACGGATTCCCGGGCAGCCCGAGTACCACCCGCCCGTCGGGCAGCAGCGCGGTGACCTGCGAACCGCCCGGGCGGCACCGCACCCGCCCCACCACGATCCGGGCCTCCGCCCGGTCGAGCGCCGCACGCAACTGGTCGGCCGCGCCGCCGCCGGTGGCCCCGACGATCACGATCAGATCGGGCTGGCGGACTTCCCGGAACAGTTCGTCGAAGCTGTCGGACGTGTCCCGCAGGTGGGTGTCCGCGACCGTCCGGATGCCGCACCACGAGAGGAACTGGGGGAGAACGGGTCCCAGAGCGTCCCGCGTCTGCCCGTGTCGCAGCGGACCGTCCCGCCGGATCTCGTCTCCTGTCACCACCACGTGCGCGCGGACGGGTCCGCGGACCCCCGCGGTGGTCACCTCCGCGCTCGCGGCGGCGGAGACGAGGGCGGGCGTGACGGCCGTGCCCTCCGCCGCGAGCCGGTACCCCTCGTGCCAGTCCTCGCCACGCCGCCGCGCGTCGTCGCGCACGGGGGCGTCCTGACTGCGGGACAGTCGCGGCCCCTCGGAAGTGTCTGTCGCCACGGCGAATTCGTCCCGCACGACAGCGGTGGCGCCGCTGGGGAGGTGCGCACCCGTCGCGATCCGGGCCGCCTCGCCCTCCGTCAGTTCGAGTTCCTCGGAGCTCCCCGCGTACCGGATGTCGTCGCGCAGCATCCACGGACCGTCGCCTGCGACGGCGTATCCGTCCATGGCGGAGACGGCGATGCGCGGGAGAGCTTCGGCGGCGAGCAGCGGCTCGACGAGGGTGGCGCCGAGCGCCGTGCCGAGCGCCGCGGACCGCGGCGGGAGCGGGGGGACAACAGTCAGGATCGCCTCCCGGGCCTCGGCGATCGTGACCGGCGCCGCCGCGGCCCTGCTCCGGGCCCGCTCGACGTCCTCCGGTGTGTCGCAATCGGTGACGCCGCGGACGAGGACCGTGTCGAACGCGTCCGGAACGAGCGCCTTCATGGGCTGATTGACCGCCGACCCGAGCGCGCGCACGCGGTCGGTCAACGCACCGACGCGCCACGCGGACAACAGGAACTGCAGGCGGCCCGACTCGTCGATCGCGAACACGGTGTCGGCGTCCTGCACGGCCGCGGCGAGGGCCTCCACCATCGTGGGCTCCGCGAACGGCAGGTCCGACGCGAGCAGAATCACCCGGTCGTCCGGTTCGGCGTCGAGCACGGCGAGTCCGGCGGCCACCCCCGCGACCGGCCCGGCGCCCGGCGGCGTCTCCTGCGTCTGGAGCACCGTCGAATCGAGGTCGGCGCGCCGAGGTCCCACGACGACGATGCGCTCACAGTCGTCGACGGCGTCGAGGGCGGTGTCGAGCATCCGGCGTCCGCCGACCACCACGGCCGGCTTGTCGACGCCGCCCATCCGAGTGGCTCGTCCACCGGCGAGGACGATCGCGTGAACGGGTGCGGCAGAGTTCATTCCCTCATGCTGCCGCACATCCTCAGTCGCTGTGCAGGTGGCTGCGCGGAGGTCCGGCGAGCCCGGACCGTCCGCCGCGCGCCGTGCTGACGCAGAGCCAGGCCACCGACGCCAGGCTGAGGGCCAAGAGGATTCCAATTACCAGCATGTATCGATTGTCGGGGCAAAGTGGACCGCGAATTCCAGTCCTCTGTGGGAAAGTGGCCTGTATGAGTGTCGAACCAGTCCGAAGCGTCTCGGCAACCGAGTTGGCGGTGCTGCTCGGTGCGGCGCCCACCGGCGGGCAACCGCTGTACCGCGGGCTCGCCGACGCCCTCCGCGAGAAAGTGGCGGACGGGTCGATGGCCGTGGGAGTCCGGCTGCCCGCCGAACGGGCCCTCGCGGAGGAGCTCCGGCTCAGCCGGGTGACCGTCAGTGCCGCGTATCGCGAACTCCGCGAGTCCGGTTGGGCGTCGGCGCGACACGGATCGGGAACCTTCGTGGCGATGCCGTCGGGACCGCCGGCGTGGGGAAGCATGGTGGGCGCGCCGGTGGACGGTGTCATCGACCTCGTCAATGCCGCGCCGGCGGCCGCCCCCGAACTCAGGGAGGCCTACCTGGAGGCCGTCGACGAGTTGCCCCGCTTCATGCCCCAGCACGGATACCACCCCGGCGGACTGACGACGCTCCGGGCGGCGATAGCAGGCCACTACACCCGCAGGGGCCGCCCGACCACCCCGGACCAGATCCTCGTCACGGGTGGCGCAGGTGATGCCACCGAAGTGGTCTTCGAGGCTCTGGTCGAGGCGGGCGACCGCGTCCTGGTCGAACACCCGACCTATCCCGGGGCGGTCGAGTCCGTGCAGGCGGCCGGCGGCAGACCCGTTCCGGTGGCGATCGATGCGACCGACCCGGACGCGTTCGTCGCCGAGGTCGACCGGGCCGCGCGGCAGAGCGCCCCGACGGTGGCGTACCTGATGCCGGACTTCTCCAATCCCTCGGGAGCCAGGGCGACCCCCGAGGGCAGGCGGCGACTGGCCGCGACCCTGGCGCGCCACGGCGTGGTGACCGTCGTGGACGAGGTGGCGGCGGAACTCGTGCTGGACGGTTCGGACGACCACGAGCCGTTCGGCGTCCCGGTCCCGGAATCGGCGGCCGTGGCGATCGGCAGCCTCAGCAAAACCGTGTGGGGAGGTATCCGCATCGGCTGGGTGCGCGCCGAGGCCGCCCGCACCGCGCAGATGGCCAAGATCATGGCACGCAGGCAATTGTCGGTCTCGGTGCTGGATCAGCTTGCGGCCGTGCGCTTGTTCGCCCGCCACGACCGTCTGGTCACGCAGCGCCGCCGCGATCTCCGGGTGCAGCGGGACGCGCTCGCGGCGGCGGTCGACGAGCGGTTGCCCGGGTGGAACTACGTGCTGCCCGCCGGGGGACTGTCCCTGTGGTGCGCGCTCCCGGCCGGAACGAGTTCGACGGAACTCGTCGCCGCGGCCCGGTCGAGGGGCTTGCTCCTGGCTCCCGGGCCCCGGTTCGGCACCGGCCATCTGTTCGACGACCACCAGCGGTTGCCCTTCACGCGGCCGGTGTCCGAGCTGACCGCAGCCGTGAATATCCTTGCCACCCTGGTCGTGTCCGGCGACGCGTCGATGTCCGCGGCGCCGACGCTCGTCGTGTGACGTGCGGGGGTCCGGTTTGAAAGTACCTGTGAATCGAAGTATCGGTCAGAGACCAGTTCGGTACCGGGAAAGGGGCTGATCTTTATCGACGCTCTGGCATAGTGATGCCGTCGACCGCTCGCTGAATTGTGGGGTATGTCATGGGCTCGTTGTTCCGCAGATCCTTCGGCACCGCTGTACTCGGCTCGGTCCTCGCGCTGACTGCCGCCCTCGTGGGCGCAGGCACCTCCTCGGCGCAACCACCGTTGCCGATGCCCCCCTTGCTGTCCGCACCCGCTGCCGACGCGATCTTCCCCGTCGCCGACCCCGACCCCTTCTACATCCAGCCCGCGGACGTCGCCGACCATGCACCGGGCGAGGTCCTGAAGATCCGCCAGCTGCCGCCGTCGTACTACTTCCCTGGCAGCGCGATGTGGGAGCTGCTGTTCCGGACCACCGACTCCGAGGGCAGGCCGATCGCGGCGAACACCACGTACGTGCTGCCCCCGAACCACGTCCCGGACGGCCCGCTGGTGTCGTACCAGCACATCATCAATTCGCTGGGCAACAAGTGCAAGATCGTCACCGAGCTCTACACCACCGACCCCCTGCACCAGATCCGCGAGGCCGCGGGACTCAACATCGCACTCGCGCGCGGGTGGGCAGTGGCGCTGCCCGACCATCTCGGACCGAGGATGGCGTACGGCGCAGCGAAGCTCGGTGGCCAGATCACCCTCGACGGCATCCGCGCCGTGCAACGGGTCCCGGAACTGCAGGTGCAGAACAGCAAGGTCGGGCTGGGCGGGTACTCCGGCGGCGGCATGGCCACGGCCTGGGCGGCGGCGCTGGCGCCGAGCTACGCCCCCGAACTGAACATCGTCGGCGCCGCCGAGGGCGGAACCCCGATGAACCTGGTGAAGATGGCGGAGGCGCTCGGCACCAACCCTCACCCCGCGTTCGGTCTCGCGATGGCCGCCGCACTGGGCCTGGAACGCGAATACCCGGACCGCATCGACGTCAGCGGCCAGCTCAACGATCAGGGCCGCTGGATGAAGCAGATGATCGGCAACGGATGCACCAACGAGATCATGCTGTTCGGACTCGGGCGCAGCGCGTCACAGATGACCGACAACAAGAACTTCATGGACGATCCGGAAGCGTGGAAGGTGATGGAGGAGAACAGTCTGGAGCTGTATCCGGGCGTGCCCACCACGCCGATCTTCGAATGGCACAGCCCGACGGACGCACTGATCCCGGTCGATTCGATCGACACCACCCTGCGGCGGTACTGCGACGCGGGCACACCGGTGCAGACGCTGCTCACTCCGACCCCCGACCACCTGTCGGCGGCGGCGCTGGGACTGCCGCAGGGGCTGGACTGGATGGACGCCCGGTTCCGCGGTGATCCCGCGCCGAGCACCTGCTGAGGCGGGCGGGACGTCAGCCGGACCGATCGAACCGGTGCCGGGCCGCCGCGAGATCCACGCGGCCGTCCCGGATGGGAACACCCTCGAGTTCGAGCTTCGCGATCTGCCGGTGCGCGAGGTGCGGCGCCGGTCGTCCCGACGCGCCCAGCACCCGGTGCCAGGGGAGGTCTGCGGAGTCGGTGCGCATGATCCAGCCGACCGTCCGCGCACTGGACAGCCCTGCCGCCGAGGCGATGTCGCCGTACGTGGCCACCCGCCCGGGCGGAATCGACGCGACCAGCGCGCGGACCGCCTCGACCTGTTCCTCCGTCGTCGCGACCATCAGAGGAGTGTGCGGACGAGCTCGGCGACCTCGTCGGGCCGGGCCTGCGGCACCATGTGATCGCAGTCGAGGTCGACGGCGGTGAGGTTGTCGCCCAGATGGTCGGTGAGAGCCTTGCGGAACTCGGGTGTGACGTACGGCGGCTGCACCTTCGACGCCTGCACGAGGACGGTCGGCAGGTGCGCGGGCGGCAGGACGGCCTCGCGTGCGAGCTCGCCCCAGGCCGTGACGACGGCGGGGGTGGACAGCCGCCAGTTGACCCGGCCGTTCGCCAGCGGCACCAGGTGTTCGGCGATCTCGTTCTCGAGGACGTCGCGGGCCACTTCGCCCCACGAGCCGTGCACCTTCTCGGACCGGGCCTCCGCGACGTCGGTGTAGTCGGGGGAGGAGATGGTGAGATCCGCCACCGATTGCATCAGCTCGGCATCGAGCCCGATCGCGGGATCGAGCAGCACGAGTCCCCGGACGCGGTCGGGGACGGCCCGCGACAGGTGCAGTGCCAGGGCACACCCGAACGAGTGGCCCACGACCAGCACGGGTCCCCGGGCGTGTGCGTCGAGCGTGTCGACGAGACTCCTGACGTGGGCCTCGAGATTCCACGGCGGCGACCACGTGGAGCGGCCGTGGCCGAGCAGGTCGGGGGAGATCCAGCGGGCGTCCGGCAGGTGGTCGGTGGCCAGCGCCTCCCACCGTCTGCCGTGACCGGTGAGTCCGTGCAGGGCGAGGATCTCCGTGCCGTCCTCGGCGCCGAACAGGTACGTATTCAGTGCTGACACGTGACCCATGATGCCGGATCGGGTCGCCGCACGGGATGTCGGACCGTTCTGGTGGAATGCCATCCATGACGGAATCGGCGGTGCGCACCAGGACGTCGGTTCCCCGTGCCCGGCTCGTGCACCGCCAGAACCCGGTCCGCGAGGCCCGGGTGTGGGACGACGCCACGCAGCGGGTCCTCACCGCACCGCCCCTCGGCCTGGGCTGGAATCCCTGGCAGGTGCTCGGCGGCCCGGGAACGGGCAAGACGTCGCTTCTCGTCGACGTCGCGGTGGACCGGATCGCCGGCGGCGAGGACCCGGAGTCGGTGCTCGTCCTGACCCAGTCGAAGCGAGCGGCGGGGCGGGTGCGCGAAGAGATCACCGCCGCCCTCATCGGCCACGACGAACATCACGGCCCCCGCGCCACGCGCGAACCGCTCGTCCGCACCGTCCACTCCTACGCCTTCGCGGTGCTGAGACTACAGGCCGCCGCCCACGGAAATCCACCCCCGCGGCTCATCACCGGCGCCGAACAGGACGCGGTGCTGCGCGAGATGCTGCACGGCGACATCGCGGACGGCGGCGAGATGTGGCCCGAACGTCTGCGTCCCGCACTGGCGCTGGGCGGCTTCGCCGTCGAACTACGCGACCTCATGCTGCGCTCGAGCGAGCGCGGTCTCGGCCCGGAAGACCTGATCAAGCTGGGCCAGCGGCACTCCCGTCCCGAGTGGGTGGCGGCGGGGATGTTCGCCGCCCGGTACGAGCACGGCATGCTGCTGCGCGGAGCCGTCGGTGTCGAGGCCCCCGAGGCCACGGCGCCGGCACTCGACGCCGCCGAACTCATCGGCGCGGCCCTCACCGCGTTCGCCACCGACCCGGACCTGCTGCGCACCGAGCGGGCCCGGGTGCGGCACCTGCTCGTCGACGACGCCCAGCACCTCGACCCGCAGGCCGCGGAACTCGTCCGGCTCCTCGGCACCGGTACCCGCACCACGGTCGTCGCCGGCGACCCGGACCAGTCGATCTACGGCTTTCGCGGAGCAGACCCGACATTCCTCGCCGAGCTGGCCGACAAGGGCGATCCCCGGCAGGTGTTGCTGCCGGTCAACTTTCGCAGTTCGGCGGAGGTCGCGACCACGGCGGCCCGGATCACGTCCCGGCTACCAGGACACCTGCCGCATCGGATCTGGAGCCCCGCGCAGGACGGTGGCCGGACGTCGGTCCGGGTGCTGAGCACGGCGGCGAAAGAGGCCGCGCTCATCGCCGACACCCTGCGTCGCGCCCACCTCCTCGACGGGGTGCCGTGGTCGGAGATGGCGGTGATCGTGCGCTCGGTTCCGCGGGCCCTGGCGCCGCTGCGCCGCGCCCTGCTGGGTGCGGGTGTGCCCGTCACCACCGCGGCGTCCGAGCTGCCGCTGGCCCGTCAGCACGGGGTGTCGGGACTGATGCTGGTGCTGCGGGCCCTGTCGGGTCAGGAATTCACGGGCGAGGACGCGCTCGCCCTGCTCGCCGGCCCGGTCGGCGGCGCAGAACCCGTGGCGCTCCGGCGTCTTCGCCGTGGTCTGCGGCGCGCTGAGCTGGCGTCCGGCGGCGACCGCGACTCGGCGGAGCTCCTCCGTCTCGTGCTGGTGGGCGAGACCGACAGCACCCGCAGGGTCACGGCCAAGCTGACCGACGTCGAAGCGGCATCCCTGAACCGGGTGCTGTCCGTGCTGCGCAAGGCGAAGGTTCCCCTGGACCGCGGGCGCGGCATCGAGGACGTGCTGTGGGCGGCATGGCAGGCCACCGGACTCGAACGCCGCTGGTCGGCGGCCTCCGCCCGCGGGGGTCCGATCGGCGCACAGGCCGACCGCGACCTCGACGCCGTGGTCGCCCTGTTCGACGCCGCGGCGAGTTACGTCGACCGCCTCCCGCGCGCACAGCTCGCCGGGTTCGTCGACTACCTCACCGGGCAGGCCATTCCCACCACACGGAACGTCTCCGCAGTCCCGGTCGACGCGGTCTCGGTGCTCAGCGCCCACTCGGCTGCCGGCCGCGAATGGGACGTCGTCGCGGTCGCGGGTGTGCAGGAAGGGCTGTGGCCCAGTCTGCGGGCCCGCGGAAGTCTGCTCGGCACCGAGGCGCTGATCGATCTGACGGCCGGAGTGTCCGACGGCAGCGAGACGGCCGCCGACCGGATGTCGCGCACCGCACCGCTCCTGGCCGAGGAACGCAGGCTGTTCCTGGTGGCGTGCAGCCGGGCGCGGCGGAGTCTGCTCGTCACCGCGGTCGACTCGGCCAGCGGCGACGCCGACCTCGTCCACTCCCGTTTCGTCGACGAACTGCTCGCCGGAGACCAGGATTCGGACGTCGAGGAGGCGGTCGTGCAGGCGGAGGATCCCGCGACCCGGGTCCTCGCTCTCCCCGCCCTGGTCGCCGAATTGCGCAGCGTGGTCTGCGATCCGGACGTCGCGGAATCCGACCCCGCCCGGCAGGAACGCGCGGCGCGCCAACTCGCCCGGCTCGCCGACGCCGGAGTGCGCGGTGCACACCCGGACCAGTGGTACGGCACCGCCGCGCCGAGCACCGGCGTGGCGTTGTGGAACGAGGAGGACGGACCGGTGTCGTTGTCGCCGTCCACCATCGACCTGCTCAACACGTGCGCGCTGCGGTGGCTGCTCGAACGCCACGGCGGGACGGACGGCGACAACACTCACGCCATCGCCGGAACGCTCGTGCACACGCTGGTGCAGGCGCTCGCCGGGCGGATCCCGCCCGATCAGGTGGCACGCGCGCTCGAGAATGCCTGGGAGTCGATCGATCTGGGATCTCAGTGGTACTCGCGGCGCGAACTCGACCGCACCCGGGACATGCTCGCCACGTTCACTGCCTGGCTCGGTAACACCCGGTCCGAACTCACCGAGGTCGGTGTCGAGGTGGCAGTCGACGGCGTCCTGGAACCGCGGGAAGAGGGTTCCCCGACGATCCGGCTGCGGGGGCGGATCGATCGGCTCGAGCGTGATGCCGAGGGCAGGCCCGTCATCGTCGACGTGAAGACCGCCCGCTCACCCGTCACCAAGGACGACGCCCAGCAGCACGCCCAGCTGGCGGCGTACCAGGTGGCGGCGGCGGTCGGCGCGATCGACGGGGAGCCGGCGTCGAAACCCGGTGGGGCGCGGCTGGTCTTCGTCGCCAAACCGCACAAGAGGGAAGGCGCGACCCAGCGGGTGCAGGCACCGCTGGAGGACGAGGACCTCGAGGTGTGGCTCGCGGTCATCCACGCGGCAGCGGCGGCCACCAAGGGGCCGGAGTTCCTCGCCCGCGTCAACGACGGTTGCCGGCACTGCCCGGTGCGCACGAGTTGCCCCGCGCACGACGAGGGACGGCAGGTGACGTCGGAATGACCATCCGTATCGACCCGGTGGAACTCGCCGTCGGCCTGGGGCAGCACCCACCGACCCCGGAGCAGGCTGCCGTCATCGCGGCCCCCCTCGGCCCGACTCTCGTCGTCGCGGGGGCAGGCGCGGGCAAAACCGAGACGATGGCGGCCCGCGTCGTGTGGCTGGTGGCCAACGGTGTCGTCGACCCCGAGGCGGTGCTGGGGCTGACGTTCACCCGCAAGGCGGCGCAGCAGCTGACCGCCCGGATCAGGAAACGCCTTGCCCGGCTTGCAGGTTCGGACCTGCTCCGCAGGGTCGACCCGGGCGGCGACCTGCGGTCGCGGCTCCTCGCGGGCGAACCGGAAGTCAGCACCTACCACTCCTACGCCGGGCGATTGCTGTCCGAGCACGGGCTCCTGCTGCCCATCGAACCCTCGGCGACGCTCCTGTCGGAGACGGAACTGTGGCAGCTGGCGCACCGGGTGGTCAGCTCGTGGGACGGCGACCTCGACACCGACCGGAATCCGGCGTCCGTCACCGAAGCCGTGCTCGCGCTGTCCGGGCAACTGGCCGAGCATCTCGTCGAACCGGACGATCTGCGGGAGGCCCACACCGAGCTCGACAAGCTCGTCCACACCCTGCCCGCCGGACCGCGGCAGCGCGGCGGCCCCGGAAAGGAACTGCTCGACATCCTCGACACCCAGCAACGGCGGGTGGAACTCCTTCCACTGGTGCACCGTCTCGCGGACACTCTGCGCCGGGAAGGTGCGCTCGACTTCGGCAGCCAGATGTCGCTGGCGGCACGGGTCGCCGCGGACCATCCCGAGGTGGGACTCGCCGAGCGCACCCGCTTCCGGGTGGTGCTGCTCGACGAGTACCAGGACACGGGACACTCGCAGCGGGTGCTGCTGTCGTCCCTGTTCGGCGGTGGCCTCGACGGCGAACTCGCGCTCACCGCGGTGGGCGACCCCATGCAGTCCATCTACGGCTGGCGTGGTGCCTCTGCGGCCAACCTGCCCCGCTTCGCGACGGATTTCCCGCTGGCGAACGGAGATCCGGCGCCGACCCTGGAACTGCTCACGAGCTGGCGTAACCCGCCGGAGGCCCTGGCGCTGGCCAACATGGCGTCGGCGTCCCTGCGCGAGCGGGGCGTGTCGGTCAGCACGCTGCGGGCACGACCACAGGCCGTCCCGGGTGATGTGCGGCTGGCCCTCACCGGTGACGTCGTGCAGGAGCGCGAATGGGTGGCCGACCGCATCGCCGAACAGTACGCGGACGCCACGAGCCGGGGCGAGGATCCGCCGACCGCCGCGGTGCTGATCCGCCGCAACGCGGACGCCGCACCGATCGCGGAGGTCCTGCGTTCCCGGGGGCTGCCGGTCGAAGTGGTCGGGCTCGGCGGACTGCTCCACACCCCCGAGGTGGCCGACGTGATCGCGATGCTCCGGGTGGTCGCCGACCCGATGGCGGGCAGTGCCGCCGTGCGGATGCTGACCGGGGCGAGATGGCAGATCGGGGCCGCCGACCTGACGGCGCTGTCGCGGCGAGCATCCGAACTGGCCATCGGAACCGGCTACGGCACCACCGGCGCCGTCACCGATTCGTCCGCTCTGGCCGACGCCGTCGGCCAGGCGTTGCCCGGTGAACACGCGGAGCAGGCCGGGCTGGCGGACGCCCTCGCGGATCCCGGCCCCGCCGAACGCTATTCGCAGGTCGGCTACGCCCGGATCACCGCCGTCGCGGCGGAGTTGGCGTCTCTGCGTGAGCGGATCGGGCAGCCACTCACCGAGCTGGTGGCCGAGGTGGAACGGGCTCTGGGTATCGGCATCGAGGCGCAGGCCCGGACGCGTCGGTCGGCGCAGGGCAGTGCCGGCCGTGAACATCTCGACGCCTTCGCCGACGTCGTCGCCGGGTACGCGAGCCGCACGTCGGCCACCGTCACCGGACTGCTCGCGTTCCTGTCGGCCGCCGAATCGGTCGAAAAAGGTTTGGCGCCGGGCGAAGTCGAGGTGGACCCGCACCGCGTCCAGGTGCTGACGGTGCACTCCGCGAAGGGGCTGGAGTGGGAAGTGGTGGCGGTACCGCACCTCACGGCGGGCGTCTTTCCGTCGCGGACGGCGTCCGGGTCCTGGCTCGGTGCCGTCGGTGAACTGCCGCCGTCGTTGCGCGGAGACCGTGCGCGGCCGGGGGAGTCGGCCGACGGCGTGCCCGTTCTCGAGCTCGAGAACCTGTACGACCGGAAAGACCTCGAGGAGGCCGTGAAGGCGCACAAGGCGGCGCTGGCGTCGCGCAAACTCGACGAGGACCGCCGGCTGTTCTACGTCGCACTCACCCGCACCGAACGGGTGCTGTTCGCGTCGGGTCACCACTGGGCAGAATCCGGAACCGAGCCCAAGGGTCCGTCGGAGTTCCTCACCGAACTGCGCGACACGGTGACCGACGAGGAGCACGAGGGAATCGGGATCGTCGACATCTGGGCGCCCGCACCCGAACCCGACGAGCAGAACCCGCTGACGAGCACCCCCAAGTCGGCTGTGTGGCCGCGGGATCCGCTCGGGCTCCGCCGGGAGTCGGTCGAGCGGGGCGCGGCGCTGGTCGTCGCGGCGCTGACGAGTGCCGGCGAGCTGGCACCGGCAGGCGAGGACGACGATCCCGAGAACTGGGCAGCCGACGTCGACGCGCTTCTCGCGGAGCGGGAGGCGCGGGCGAACGCGCGCACCGAGGTGGTGTTGCCCGGTCAGTTGTCGGTGAGCCAGCTCGTCGAGTTGGAAGCCGACCCGGACGCCCTGGCCGCCCGGCTGCGGCGTCCGCTGCCGTTCCCGCCGAATCCGCTCGCGCGGCGCGGTACCGCGTTTCACGCCTGGGTGGAGCGCCGCTTCGGGGCCACCCGGCTGCTCGACCTCGACGAGCTGCCCGGTGCCGCCGACACGGATGCGGGCCCCGACACCGACCTCGCGACCCTGCAGGATGCGTTTCTGCGCTCGTCCTGGGCGGACCGCAACCCGACTGAGGTCGAGGTGCCGTTCGAGACTTCGGTGGCGGGCACGGTGCTGCGCGGCCGGATCGACGCGGTGTTCACCGACCCCGACGGCGGGTGGACGGTGATCGACTGGAAGACCGGCGCCGAGCCGAGCGCGGCCAACGAGAAGGCCGTCGTGATGCAGCTGGCCGCGTACCGGCTGGCGTGGGCCGAACTGATGGACGTTCCGATCGAGCGGGTTCGCGCCGCGTTCCACTACGTGCGGACAGGGCGGACGATCGCGCCGGACCACCTGCCCGACGCCGTCGCGCTTGCCCGTCTGCTCCGTTCCGCCGGTTCTCCCGACGAGGAGATCAGGCCTGACGTCGAGCCTTCAGCGACTCGGTGACCAACGGGATCTGCAGCGGAAGACGCAGCAGCACACCGGCTTTCTGCGCATTCGTCGTCTTGGAGCTCTTCAGCCAGTCCACTGCCATGTTGACGTTGGCGGGGAAGACGGCGACGAACAGGAGAGCAGCGAGGCCGCCACCGAGCCTGCGGGTTCGCGGCACGGCGAGCGCGGTGCCGATGGCGAGCTCGGCGACCCCCGACACGTACGTGTAGGTGCGGGCCTCGCCCGGAAGTTGGGTGGGGATCGTGGAGTCGAAGAACTTGGGGGCGACGAAGTGCATCGTGCCGGCGCCGAGCAGCAGCGCGGCAAGGCGGAGTGCGGGCTTCTGGCTCGGTCGTGGTGTGTGGCTCTCTCGTTGCATGACGTCAGCTTGCCCGAACCACTCGGTTCGCGACAACGAGGCTCCGACGTGTCACCGACGGGGCAATCGGGGTTAGGCTGCCAGCCGATGTCGGAGTTCAGTGCAACGTGGGGACGAACATATGGCCGGTAGGCTGCGTGAGAGATTGACCAGGTCGGACACCCTGACCGACCGGCCTGACTTCGCGTTGGTGGGGGTGCTCCGGATTCCGGAGCTGCAGACCAGTCCGGCGCGGGCGATCTACCGCCGCGTGGGTATCGCCCTGGCGGCGTTGATGTTGGCGGTTCTCATCGTCTACATCGACCGGGCGGGCTACCGCGACGCGCAGGACAACGAATTGTCGCTGCTCGACTGCATCTACTACGCGACGGTGTCGTTGTCCACGACGGGCTACGGCGACATCACGCCGTTCACCCCGTCCGCGAGGCTCGTCAACGTTCTCCTGATCACGCCTCTTCGAATCTTCTTCCTCATCGTCCTCGTCGGTACGACTCTCTCCGCGCTCACGCAGAGCTCCCGGCAGGCGTTCAAAATCCAGCGTTGGAGGCAGCACGTGCGCAATCACACCGTGGTGATCGGCTACGGAACCAAGGGACGCACCGCGATCGACGCGATGCTCGGCGACGACGTTCCGCCGTCGGAGATCGTGGTGGTCGACACCGATCACGCGGTGCTCGACTCGGCGGCCAGCAAGGGGCTGGTCACGGTCCACGGGTCCGCCACCAAATCGGACGTGCTGCGGTTGGCGGGCGCGCAGAACGCGTCGGCGATCATCGTCGCGGCCAACCGTGACGACACCGCGGTGCTGGTGACGCTGACGGCGCGCGAGATCGCACCGAAGGCGAAGATCGTCGCGGCGATCCGCGAATCCGAGAACACGCATCTGCTCCGGCAGTCCGGCGCCGATTCGGTCGTCGTGTCCTCCGAGACCGCGGGCCGGCTCCTCGGCATCGCCACGAAGACGCCGAGCGTCGTCGAGATGATGGAGGACCTCCTGACTCCGGAGGCCGGTTTCGCGATCGCGGAGCGCCCCGTGGAGCGGGACGAGATCGGCGGCTCCCCGCGTCACCTCGCGGACATCGTGCTCGGCGTGGTGCGGGACGGGCGGCTGATCCGGGTCGGCTCACCGGAGGTCGATTCGATCGAGGAGAACGACCGACTGCTGTACATCCGTCGGGTCGCCAACTGACCGGCAGTAGTGTCGACGGCGTGACTGAATTCCGGCTGAACGACACCCCGCTCCTGTCCCGCTCCGCCGTCGGGCGGGCCGAGGAATTGCGTTCGGACACGGACGCGCTGCGAGCGGGCTGGCGGGATGCACTGCTGCTGCGCGTCAATCACCGCGGACAGGTGCGGGTGGGGGACGACGGCCTCGTCTTCGCGGAGGCCACCGAACTCGGCCCCGAACCGCAACGCGGGGCGGTCTTCCTCGGCATCCGCAAGGACCGGCACGTGTGGGCGGTGCGGGTGCAGGCGCTGACCGGCGAACTGGCGGATCTCCGGATGCTGGGCGGGACGCTGGACGACGCGGACGCCGGCGTACTCACCGGGGCCCTCGCGATGCTCAACTGGCACGACAGCGCAGGCTTCAGCGCGCTCGACGGCGCGCCGTCCGAGCCGACGATGTCGGGGTGGTCGCGGATCTCGACGAGCACCGGGCACGAAGAATTTCCCCGCACCGATCCGGCGGTCATCTGCCTCGTGCACGACGGCGGAGACCGCGTCCTGCTGGCCCGGCAGCCCACGTGGCCGGCGCGGCGGTTCTCGATCCTGGCCGGATTCGTCGAGGCCGGTGAGTCGCTCGAGACGTGCGTGGTCCGGGAGATCAAGGAAGAAGTGGGTGTCGACGTCCGTGACGTGCGTTACCTGGGCAGCCAGCCGTGGCCGTTTCCCCGTTCGGTGATGATCGGGTTCGCGGCCGTCGGCGATCCCGACGCCCCGCTGACGTTCGCGGACGGCGAGATCGCCGAGGCCCGGTGGTTCACTCGGGACGAGGTGCGCACGGCACTCGAACTCGGCGACTGGGCGTCGGACACCGACGCCCCGCTGCTGCTCCCGGGCTCGATTTCCATCGCTCGCGGAATCATCGAGTCCTGGGCGGGAGCAGCGACGGAGTCCTAGACGCCGAGGAGCTTCTTGACCTGCGCCAACGACGGGTTGGTCGCGGTGCTGCCGTCGGCGAACTTGACGGTGGGGACGACGTGGTTGCCGCCGTTGACGCTGCCGACGAACTCCGCCGACGCCGGGTCGTCCTCGATGTCGATCTCCATGTAGCCGATGCCGGATTCGTCCAGCTGCGTCTTCAGGCGCCGGCAGTAGCCGCACCAGGTGGTGGAGTAGATGGTCAGGGCCGGGGTGTCGGTAGCAGTCACGGCGGATATAACACCACGACTCCGTCGTGTGTTCCCACTGCGGTGTTCGTCCGCTTCGCGCCGTGTCGGTTGCTCCTGTCATGATGGACGCCATGTCAGCAGCCGGCGCAGCAGAGGTGACGAGTACCGGTCTCGATCCCGAACAGTCCGCAGCGGTACTCGCTCCCCGGGGCCCGGTGTGTGTGCTGGCGGGGGCCGGAACAGGGAAGACCCGGACCATCACCCGGCGTATCGCGCACCTCGTGGCCAGTGGGCACGTCGCCGCGGGACAGGTGCTGGCGGTCACGTTCACCGCTCGCGCGGCAGGCGAGATGCGCGGCCGGCTGCGCAGCCTGGGGATCGGCGACGGGGGAGCGCAGGTCCAGGCGCGCACGTTCCACGCCGCCGCACTCCGACAGCTCAGGTACTTCTGGCCGCAGGTGATCGGCGACACGGAGTGGCGGCTGCTGGACCGCAAGTTCGCGGTCGTGTCGTCCGCCGCCGGACGGGTCGGGTTGTCCACCAGCACGGAGAGCGTCCGCGACCTGGCGAGCGAGATCGAGTGGGCCAAGGCCTCGCTGATCGCGCCGGAGGACTACCCGCGTGCGGTGGCCAAGTTACGCCGGGAGGCGCCGGTCGACGCCGCGAAGGTCGCCGAGGTCTATCACGGCTACGAGCAGCTCAAGGCCCGCGGCCAGGACGGGATGCTCCTCGACTTCGACGATCTCCTGCTCCACACGGCGGCAGCGCTCGAGGAGCATTCGGCTGTCGCCGAGGAGTTCCGCGACCGATATCGGTGCTTCGTCGTGGACGAGTACCAGGACGTCACCCCGCTACAGCAGCGTGTCCTCGACGCCTGGCTCGGCGAGCGGGACGACCTCACCGTCGTCGGTGACGCCAACCAGACCATCTACTCGTTCACCGGCGCCACACCCAATTACCTGCTCGACTTCTCGCGCCGGTTCCCCGAGGCCACCGTCGTGCGCCTCGAGCGCGACTACCGTTCGACCCCCGAGGTCGTGTCGATGGCGAACCGGGTGATCGGAGCGGCGCGCGGCAGGATCGCGGGCACCCGTCTGCAGCTGATCGGCCAACGCGACTCCGGACCGGAGCCGAGTTTCGTCGAGTTCGACGACGAGCCGGCCGAGGCCGCCGGGGTGGCGCGCACGATCAAGCGGCTCATCGCGTCCGGCACTCCGGCCGCGGAGATCGCGGTCCTGTACCGGATCAACGCCCAGTCCGAGGTGCACGAGCAGGCGCTGACGAAACTCGACATCCCGTACCAGGTCCGGGGCGGTGAGGGCTTCTTCACGCGCACCGAGGTCCGTCAGGCCGTGGCGGCACTACGGCAGGCCGCGGGCCGCGACGACCTGCCGGATGCGGTCGGCGCCGACCTGGTCACGCTCGTCCGCGCGGTCCTCGCTCCGCTGGGGCTGACCGACGCGGAACCGGCGGGTGCGCAGGCTCGCGAACGGTGGTCGTCGCTGTCGGCGCTGGTCGCGCTCACCGAGGAGCAGCTGACCCAGGACCCGGAGTTGACCCTGGACGCGCTGTTGCGCGAACTGAGCCTGCGCGCCGAGGCACGGCATCCACCCGTCGTGCAGGGTGTGACACTCGCGTCCCTGCACGCCGCCAAGGGGCTCGAATGGGACGCCGTGTTCCTCGTCGGGCTGACCGACGGAACGCTGCCCATCCAGCACGTGCTCGGCGACTCCAACTCGGCACCGGACGAGGCGGCCGTCGAGGAGGAGCGCCGGTTGCTGTACGTCGGGGTGACCCGCGCCCGGGAGCACCTGCAGATGTCGTGGGCACTGTCCCGGAACGAGGGCGGCCGCAAGTCGCGGCGCCGTTCGCGGTTCCTGCACGGCCTCATCCCCGAGGATTCACCTGCCTCGCGGATCGCGGCGCCGGCCAAGAGCACCAAGAAGCGTCCACGGTGCCGGCTGTGCGGAAAACAGCTGATCGGGACGACCGCGACCATGCTCGGTCGCTGCGAGGGGTGCCCGTCCAATGTCGACGTGGAACTGCTCGAATCGCTGCGGTCGTGGCGGCTCGAGAAGTCGCGGGAGCTGAAGGTTCCGGCGTACGTGGTGTTCAGCGACAACACGTTGACGGCTCTCGCCGAGCAGCGGCCGCAGGATGATCGCGGGCTCGTCGCGATCCCCGGGATCGGTGCGAAGAAGCTCGAGCAGTTCGGCGAGGACGTCCTCGGTGTGATCAAGGGAAGCGGTAGTCCCTGAACGACTCCCACGCGGTGCGGGAGTAGCGCGCATCACTGCAGGTCAAAAATAGGTTGTGCGGTTCTGGAGAATTGCCTACTGTGGTTTCAGTGCGCGGGGAGACCCGTGTGGTTCACATCGGATCGAGAAGAAATGGAGGTGGCAGTGAAATGACGAAGTTCCAAGCACATGAGACGGCAGTCGCTGCTGCCTCCGCACTGTTCGGCATGAACGCGGCGGAAACGGCACCGGCGATTGTCTGGTCGGCA
Organism: Rhodococcus mengyinensis; assembly: GCF_048381435.1. Lineage (NCBI taxonomy): Bacteria > Bacillati > Actinomycetota > Actinomycetes > Mycobacteriales > Nocardiaceae > Rhodococcus > Rhodococcus mengyinensis. The sequence goes on from NZ_JBLWIT010000139.1 coordinate 77,506, forward strand.
GCCCGTCGTCGTCCCGCAGCAGCAGTCGAGTCCGTGTATCGGAGTTGTCGAGGAATTCCTCGGTAGATCAACTCCCACCGTCTTTCCAAGGCCACGGACCCGCATCGCGGACCGTGGCCTTTGTAGTTCGAGCACCTTTCCCGCTCGCAGCCTCGGCTCTGGTTCGCACCCACTTCATCGAACCGAAGAGATTGACCGTCGCAATGAGAGCAGAGGAGAAGGACGTGTCTACCGTGACATGCCGAGGGGTATCCGAAACCTCAACCGCCACAAGCGGATTTGTTCAGATAGTGTCCGCACGTGGTGACCTGCCGTGCCGGGTCGATGATCCCGACCTGTGGTTTGCGGATTCTCCCACCGAGCTGGAACAGGCGAAGGCGCTGTGCGCGTCCTGCCCGATCCGCTCCCGCTGCCTCGACGCGGCCCTCGATCGGGGTGAGCCGTGGGGCGTGTGGGGTGGGGAGATCTTCGACCAGGGTGTCGTGATCGCCCGCAAGCGTCCCCGGGGACGTCCGCGCAAGACTCAGACTCTGGTCTGTGCGTAGAAACCGGTACGGGGCGGGAGAATTCGGGCGTT
>NZ_JBLWIT010000139.1:78118-111363 GCF_048381435.1 Rhodococcus mengyinensis
AACGCCCGTTCTGTGTTTTCGGGGTCAGACGGTGTCTTCGTCCTCGGGGGCAGGCTCGGCGAAGCCTGGGAGCCACCGGGTGAGGATCTCCATGTACGGCGCGTACGCGTCCAGCTGAGCGCAGATTCCCACCGAGCCGACGAGAACCCGGAAGATCATCAGGTACTCCGCCGGCAGATTCAGTGCCCGGGCCGTCCGGAACTGTGCACTGTTGAAGTCGGTCGCGGAACCCGCGGCCTTCTGCAGCCAGGCGCGGGTGAAGTGGAACGATTCGGTGCGGATCGGGTCGGTGACGGGACGCAGGTAGTCCGCGATCTCCTTGTCGGTGACCGTCCGGCCGGGCAGAACGAATCCGTTGGCGTGCAGCAACTCCGTCAGTTCGTCGAACTGCTCGTGGAGCGCCAGCCGGACCATGGACCCGAGCACCGGGGGAAGACCGTGCGGAAACGGTGCCGCGGCACCGAAATCGATGACACCGAGGCGGCCGTCGCTGTGCAGCATGAAGTTACCCGGATGCGGGTCGCAGTGGAGCAGGCCGACGCGGGTGGGGGAGGCGAAGTGGAACTCCGCGAGCAGTGCACCCGCGGTGTTGCGTTCCTCGGGGGTGCCGTCGGCGATGATGGCCGACAGCGGCTTCGCCGACATCCACTCGGTGACCACGACCTTGGGGGCACTGGCGACCACGTGCGGAATCGCGAACTGCGGATCCCCGTCGTATACCTTGGCGAAGCGGCGCTGATTGTTCGCCTCGATCCGGTAGTCGAGTTCTTCCTCGGTGCGGGCCGTGAACTCGTCGATGACCGGGCGCACGTCGACGCCGGGCATGACCGAGGCGAACAGTCCCGCGAACCGGCCGAGCGTCTTCAGGTCGGCGCGCAGCGCCTCGTCGGCGCCGGGGTACTGAACCTTGACGGCCACGTCGCGACCGTCGGCCCACACCGCGCGGTGTACCTGGCCGATGCTGGCCGATGCGGTCGGGGTGTCGTCGAACGACTGGAACCGGTCACGCCACTTGGTGCCGAGCTGTTGGTCGAGCATTCTGTGGACGGCCCGCGCGGGCAGGGGAGGCGCCTGCGCCTGCAGCTTGTTCAGCGATTCACGGTAGGGTTCCGCGAACTCTTCGGGGATCGCCGCCTCCATGACGCTGAGCGCCTGCCCCAGTTTCATGGCACCGCCCTTGAGTTCGCCGAGGACCGCGAACAATTGCTCGGCGGCCTTCGCGCTCAGCTGGGCGTCGATCTCGTCCTTGTCACCGCCGGTCAGCTTCCGGCCGAAGCCCATCGCGGCACGCCCCGCGATCCCCAACGGGATGCTCGCGAGCTTAGCGGTGCGGGCGGAACTCCTGCGGGGGATGTCGGACACCCCACCATCATGCATCATGACCGAAGCCGGTTCGATTCGCCCACGGCGGGTGCCAGATACGTGCAGCTGCAGCTCGCCTGCCGTGGCCAGCGCCGGGTCACCAGCCGGTGCGCGCCGAGATCGATCTCGAGCGTCGCGTCGAGGCTGCTGGGCGGCGCGCCTCGTGGAGCAGCCAAGACGGCCTCGAGCTGGCCGAGGGCGACTGCTGCCGTGGCCATGATCACGGCGGGGCTCGCGTGCCCGACCGTCCCGAGGAGCTGAGCGGACAGGTGCGGCCAGTCCTCGTCGTACGCGGCGCGGAGGAGGTCGGCGCACCGCAGGCAACTGGTGTGGCCCGGGAGCACCAGCGGGCCGACCACACCGCGGCCGTCACGCAGCCGGACCTGCAGGTGCGGTATCCCGTTCTGGACCAGATCCGCGACGAGCCGCGGTTCCGCCACCAGATCGTCCGCGAGTACGACGCACAGGGCGTTCCATCGCCGGACGTCGCTGTCGGCGGAATAGCGGAAGGAGCGGGAGACCCGGATGCCGCCGTCCGTGAGCCCGGCCGACACCGCATCCGACAGCGGGCCGCGCCCGTGCACGCGAATCGGGATCGTGTCCGCGGCGGGGGACGTGCCTGCCACGTCGATCAGACCGGCCCGGTCGAGGTCGCCGAGCAGTTTCGACACGTCCGTGGGCGCCAGGCCGTATCCGACGGCGGTCCACAGGATGTGCGGCCGCGAGTTCTTGCCGTCGAGCAGTCGGACGACGGCCAGGAGTTGCTCGGTCCGGACCCCGGGCGGCGGGGCGAGTACGAGCGCGCGCTCGGGATCCCAGCCGAACTGCACCCGCCCGTCGGGGCGGACGAGTACGGCGATCCGGGGATCGAGGGTGACACCGACGTGGGGTGTGGGCTGGATGGTCACCCGCTGAGGATCGCAGGCCACGACCGGGCGTCAGCGCCGAAAACGCGGGTTGTCCACAGGCCGAAACATGCCTCGACCTGTGGACTTCCCGCTATCGCAAGATTGGTGGGATCAGGAGGTCAGGACTCGGACTCGTCGTCCTTGCCGGACTTGCCGCGTTCGGCTTCCTCGGCCCGCTCGCGCGCCTCGGTTGCCTCCAGCTGCGCCATCGGATTTTCGAAGTCGCCGCCGTCGCCGCCGCCGAGCACACGTTCGACGAACGCATCCGGGCTGTCGAGATCGGACGAGTCGGGCAACAGGTCGGGGTGGGCCCACACACCGTCACGGGCATCGACGGTCGACTCGGACGTCAGGCGAGTCCACAACTGCGCGGCCTCCCGGACCTTGCGGGGACGCAGTTCGAGTCCGACGAGCGTCGCGAACGTCTGCTCGGCGGGTCCGCCGGTCGCACGCCTGCGGCGCAGCGTCTCGCTGAGGGCCGCGACGCCGGGGAGTCGGTCGTTCAGCGCCGACGCGACGACGACCTCGACCCAGCCCTCGATGAGGGCGAGCAGCGTCTCGAGTCGCTCGAGGGCCTGCTTCTGCTCGGGTGTGGTCTGCGGTTCGAACGCGCCCTGCTGCAGGATGTTCTCGAGCTGCGACGGATCGGTCAGCGCGGACGGGTCGAGTCCCTTCGCCATGTCCTCGATGGCCGAGAAGTCCATCGTGATGCCGCGGGCGTATTCCTCGACGGTGGCGAGGAGACGCTGACGCAGCCACGGGACGTGGCTGTACAGGCGCTGGTAGGCGGCCTCCCGCGCGGCGAGGAAGACGAGGATCTCGCGGTCGGGCTGTTCGAGCCCCTTGCTGAACCGCTCCACCGCGGCGGGAAGCAGTGCGCCCGTGCCCGCCGGGCCGAGGGGGAGGCCGATGTCGGTGGAGGTGAGCACCTCCTTCGACAACTGGCCCAGAGCCTGGCCGAGCTGGGAGCCGAACGCGAGGCCACCCATCTGGCTCATCATGCCGATCATCGGGCCGGCCATCTGCTGCGCTTCCTCGGGCAGCCCCTGCACCCACATGCCGGACACCTTCTCCGCGACGGGGTCGCACAGCCGCTTCCAGGTGTCGAGGGTGTTGTCGAGCCAGTCGTTGGGCGTCCACGCGACGGTCTTCGTTGCGCCGGCGGGCAGCGTCGTCGCGGCATCGAGCCACAGTTCCGCGAGCCGTGAGGCATCGGCGATCGCCTCGGAGTTGCCCTGGGTGATGGGAGCGACGGACCCCATCTGCTGGCGCGCGAGTTTCTTCGCGATCTCGTAGTTGACCGGGCCGGTCTGCTCACCGGAGCCCATCGACGTGCCCATCCCGCTCAGCATCTGGCCGAACTGGGTCAGCATCTGGCCGAGGGAGGCCGGGTCGAAGCCCCCGGCGGGAAAACCACCCGCCCCGAAACCGAAGTCGTCGGAACCGCCCGCGTTCTTGTCGCGGTCGGGCCCGTTCTGATCCCCCGTGTTCTTGTCACGATCGGGATCGTCGTCGGGTTTGGAGAAGCCGAAGGGCGGATTGCTCATGACTCAACGGTACAAGGCGCGTGGTTCCGTGGCTGTCCACCTCGTCACGCTGACGGCGAACACGCGGGACGGCCGACAGCCGTGTCCGAGGGTTCGCGCTCTACGCTGGTCCAGGTGAATCGACGGATCGTGACGCTTCTGGCTGCGCTGGCCCCGATCGTGGTACTCGGAATTCTCGGCACGGTGATCACGGTGCCGTACGTGGCCCTCGGGCCGGGACCCACGTTCAACACACTCGGCGAAGTGGGTGGTGAGGAAGTCGTCGCCATCGAGGGGACGGAGGTCGACGACACCACCGGCCACCTCAACATGACGACGGTCGCCGTGCGCGACGGGCTCAACGTGTTCGAAGCGTTCGGATTGTGGGCCAGTGGGCGTCAGGGCATCGTCCCCCGCGAAGAGGTGTACCCGCCGGACAAGTCGAAGGACGAGGTCAAACAGGAGAACGACGCCGACTTCCAGCAGTCGGAGGACAGCGCCGAACTCGCGGCACTCCACTTCCTGGGCAAGCCGGTGGACCTGCGGATCGCCAAGGTCGGTGAGGACGGCCCCTCCCAGGGACTGCTGCGCGAGGGCGACGTGCTGGTGAGTGTCGACGGAAAGCCGGTGTCCACTGTCGGTGGTGTGCAGGAGGCGGTGGCCGATGTGCCCCCGAAGACGGAGGTGCCGATCGTGATCCGGCGCGACGGCGCCGAGACGACGGTGCGGGTAGTGCTCGGCGCACGCCCGGACGACGAGTCCAAGGGCTACCTGGGGATCACTCCCGAGGAGATCCCGGACGTCCCGTTCACGATCGACTTCAACCTCGCCGACGTGGGCGGCCCCTCGGCGGGGCTCATGTTCACCCTCGCCGTGATCGACAAACTCAGCCCGGGCGAACTCAACGGCGGCAAGTTCGTCGCCGGCACCGGCACGATCGACTCCGACGGCGACGTCGGCCCCATCGGCGGCATCAAGTACAAGCTGATCGCCGCGGAGGAGGCGGGCGCCGAGACGTTCCTCGTGCCGGCGAAGAACTGCGACGAGGCACGCCAGGGTGCGCCCGACGGGCTCCGGCTGGTGAAGGTCGAGAACCTCGGCGGAGCCGTCGACGCGCTCGAGGCGATCGATGCCGGAGCCGACGCGCCGCACTGCTGAGCGGTCAGTCCTCCTCGGTCGCGTCGAGGGTGGCGTACAACGCGCTGATGAGATTCGGTGCCAGATCCTCGTAGGTGAGCAGTTCGATGCCGGCGTACGGGTCGGCGTCCTCGTCGGGGCGCAACTGCATCAGACACAACGACGGTCCGTCGCGCAGCACGGCGGCGATCAACCGGGCGGACCGGCGGTCGGGATGCGACTCGGCCGCGGCCCGCGCCGCGTCGTCGGCGGCGTCTCGATCGGACAGCAGGGGGACGAGCGCGTCGTCGAGGTCGGACTCCGCCTCGGGCGGTAGAACGACGATCTCCTGAACGAGGGCGCACCCCACCACGGACTCCGGCCAGCTGGTGGTGGCGAGGAACTCGTCGAGTGCGCGCGACCCGCCGTCGATGTCGTCGGGGAACGGATCCTGTTCCACCGGGGTCAATTCCGCGCCGTCGGCAAGTTGGTCGAGCAGGCTCGGTTCGGCGGCCGCGAGCAGTTCGGTCGGGACGAGTGCGAACATCTGGGGCGGCTGATCCCACCCTCCGGCATCGACGAATTCGACCACCTCGCGCACACAGCGGGCGAGGGCGTCCGTCTCTCTGTTCACATTCTCTTCACTCACGAGACCCATCTTCGCACCCCCGGAACAGGACCGACGGCCGCATCTCTCGGTTGTTACGTAGAGTGGGACGAAACGGTCACGCCCGTGCGGTTCGGGTGTGGACGAACGAACGGTGCAGTTGATCGCGGCGCGACAGCGTCGCCGTATTCTTGGAGTGTGGCACGTGGGCATGCGGCCCCCCGCAGGTTTACCGTCGTTGTCCAAACGCAGCCGAGTGCTGCTGGTGCTGGCGCTTGTCGTCGCGGCCCTGTTGCTGGTGGGCCCTCGGCTCATCAGTACCTACACGGACTGGTTGTGGTTCGGTGAAGTCGGATTCCGTGGTGTCTTCACCACGGTCCTGATCACCCGCCTGCTCCTCTTCCTCGTAGTCGGTGTCGTGGTCGGCGGAATCGTCTGGCTGGCACTGCTGCTCGCCTACCGTTCGCGGCCGGTGTTCGTCCCGGTGTCGGGTCCCAACGATCCCGTGGCGCGGTACCGCACCACGGTGATGACTCGGCTGCGCCTGTTCGGCCTGGCCATTCCGATCGCGGTGGGACTGCTCGCCGGGCTGATCGCCCAGTCCAGCTGGGTGACGGTGCAGCTGTTCGTCAACGGCGGCGCGTTCGGCGTCGCCGATCCCGAGTTCGGCCTCGACGTCGGCTTCTACACCTTCGATCTGCCGTTCTACCGTTTCGTCCTCAACTGGCTGTTCGTCGCGGTTCTGCTGGCGTTCTTCGCGAGCCTGGTGACGCACTACATCTTCGGCGGGCTGAAGCTGGCGGGCCGGGGCGGGGCACTGACCAATGCGGCGCGAGTCCAGTTGGCGGTGCTCGCGGGAACGTTCATTCTCCTCAAGGCCGTCGCGTACTGGTTCGACCGTTACTCGCTGCTGTCGAGCAGCCGCAAGGAACCCACGTTCACCGGTGGTAGCTACACGGACATGAATGCGGTGCTGCAGGCGAAGCTGATCCTGCTGGCCATCGCGGTCATCTGCGCGGGTGCGTTCTTCGCGGCGATCTTCCTGCGCGATCTGCGGATTCCCGCGATGGCGACAGCGCTTCTCGTGCTCTCCTCGATCCTGGTCGGCGCGGTGTGGCCGCTCGTGGTCGAGCAGTTCTCGGTGCGTCCCAACGCCGCCGACAAGGAGAGCGCGTACATCGAGCGGAACATCGCCGCCACGCGGCAGGCGTACGGCATCACCGACGACAAGGTCGAGTACCAGGACTATCAGGGGTACGGCACGAAGCCGCCGCGGGACGTGCCCGCCGACGTCATGACCATCGAGAACACGCGACTGCTCGATCCGAACATCCTGTCGCGGACGTTCACCCAGCAGCAGCAGTTGAAGAACTTCTACGGTTTCCCGCCGACGCTCGACATCGACCGGTACGACATCGACGGGCAGTTGCGTGACTACATCGTCGCGGCCCGCGAGTTGTCGTCCAAGAGCCTGACGGGTAACCAGACGGACTGGATCAACAAGCACACCGTCTATACGCACGGCAACGGACTGGTCGCAGCTCCCGCGAACCGGGTGAACGCCGCTGCCGGCGAGTCCGCGGAGGAAGCCGCCAACAGCAACAGCGGTTACCCCGTCTACATGGTCAGCGATATCGCCTCGCAGGAGGCGGGTAATCAGGTCATTCCGGTCGAGCAGCCGCGCATCTACTACGGCGAGGTCATCGCCGACACGGACGCCGACTACGCGATCGTCGGCGGATCCGAGGGTTCGGACCCGCGCGAGTACGACACCGACACCTCGCGCTACACGTACACCGGTTCCGGTGGTGTGCCGATCGGCAACTGGTTCAACCGGCTGGCGTTCGCGGCCAAGTACACCGAGCGCAACATCCTGTTCTCCGGTGCCATCGGGTCGGATTCCAAGATCATCTACAACCGGGACCCGCGGGACCGGGTCACGCACGTCGCCCCGTGGCTGACCGCGGACGGCGACTCGTACCCGGCCGTCGTCGACGGCAAGGTCGTCTGGATCGTGGACGCCTACACCACGTTGCAGGACTACCCGTACGCCCAGCGCAGTTCGCTCGACGGACTCGTCGAGGACAGCATCGACCAGAACACCGGCCGCCTGCTGCCCCGTAAGGAGGTGTCCTACATCCGCAACTCGGTGAAGGCCACCGTCGACGCGTACGACGGCACCGTGAAGCTCTACCAGGTGGATCAGAACGATCCGGTGCTCGATGCGTGGATGGGTGTGTTCCCGGATGCGGTCCAGCCGGCGGATTCGATTCCGGATGAACTGCGTGCGCACTTCCGCTATCCCGAGGACCTGTTCAAGGTGCAGCGCGAGATGCTCGCCAAGTACCACGTGGATGATCCGAAGGAGTTCTTCACCAACAACGCGTTCTGGTCGGTGCCGAGCGATCCCACGATCGACACGAGCGCGAACCAGCCGCCGTACTACGTGCTGGTCGGTGATCCCGAGACCGGGAAACCGTCGTTCAATCTGACCAGTGCGATGGTGGGTTACAGTCGCGAGTTCTTGTCTGCATATCTGTCGGTGAAATCGGATCCGGAGAATTACGGCAAGTTCACGGTGCTCCAGTTGCCGACGGACACGCAGACCCAGGGTCCGCAGCAGACGCAGAACTCGATGATCTCGGATCCACGGGTGGCGTCGGAGAGAACCCTGCTCGAGAGATCGAACAAGATTCAGTACGGCAACCTGCTGACCTTGCCGATCGCGGACGGCGGCATCCTCTACGTCGAACCGATGTATACGGAGCGAAGTTCGACAGGCCCGAACACGTCGACGTTCCCGCAGCTGTCGCGAGTGCTGGTGAGCTACCGCGAGCCGCCGCCGAGTAACAGTGTGCGCGTCGGGTACGCCCCGACGTTGGCGCAGGCGCTCGACCAGGTGTTCGGTGCCGGCACAGGCTCGGTGGCGACGGCACCCAGTGCGGAAGAGGGGACGCCTCCGGAGACCGGCACCACGCCGCCGGTCGATCAGGGTGCGGCACCGGCGCCGACCGCCCCGGCGACACCGCCGTCCGGCACGGATGTCTCGGCGGCCGTGGCGGAGTTGGACGCGTCGCTCGACGCCTTGACGTCGGCGCAGCGCAGCGGTGACTTCGCGGCCTACGGCGCAGCCCTTGCTCGCGTCCAGAAGGCGGTCGCCGCGTACGAGGCGATCCCGAAGTAGAGGCGCTTCAACCGCAGAGAACGAGGCCCTGTCATCCGAACCGGATGACAGGGCCTCGTCGTATCTGATCGGAAGATCAGCGCAGTGCGTCGACCAACTGCGGGTTGGAGTCCACCAGCTGCTGGAACTGCTGTCCGTAGCCGTTCTGCTCGGCGACCTGACGCGCGGCGTCGAGCGTCTGCTGTGCGGCGGGCTCGACCGGGGCGGGTGCCTGGACCTGAGCCGGAGCCGCGGGGGCGGGAGCCGGGGTGGGCTCCGGAGCGGGCGCGGGAGCCTCGGCGACGTCGCCGCCACCGGTGGACAGGTACTGACCGCACACCGGCCATGCACCCTGGCCCTGGGTCGCGAGAACGTTCTCGGCGACGCGGACCTGCTCGGCCTTGCTGGCGTTCGATGCCGAGCCGGTGCCGCCGTTGGCCTCCCAGGTGCTCTGCGAGAATTGCAGACCGCCGTAGTAGCCGTTTCCGGTGTTGATTCCCCAGTTGCCGCCACTCTCGCACTGGGCGACGCCGTCCCAGTTGTGGGAAGCGGCGGAGGCGGTGCCGGTGCTCAGTCCGAGCGGGACGGCGACGACGGCTCCGGTGACGGCGATCCAGCCGAGGGCACGCTTGCTGATGCTGTGATTGGTCATGCGGGGTCAATCCTCTCCGCGCTTGCTGGCGTGGCCGGCCTGCGGGTGACAACGTCTGCGTCGTCACGCCGGGCTGCGATTCTGTGCCGCGTCCCTGCCCCTCGAAGGTTTCGGGGATTCCGAACCCGCGGGGCAGAGCTAGCAGCGGCGGGCCGGCTTTCGCCCGGTTGTTTCGGGCCGAGAGCGACCGTACGGGAGCTTCGGCCGCAGTTCACCTGGCGAAAATGGTGGACAGCTGTCCGGCGGCGCAGGCGAGTTTTCCCTGTCTGCGCAGGTCAACCTGCCTCGATATCGTTTCGGAGCCTATTCGTTACCCCGCTGTTATGTGTCGGGGATCACCACGATTTTGTGCAGCGGCTCACGTCGAAATGGCAGGAACATGGGTCCTGGTGGTGTATTTCGAGGCCGTGCGATGCAGGAGTGCCCCGCGCGCAGTCGTGCTGCGCGCGGGGCACTCTCGCAAGTGTGTGGTGCGGATCAGAGGTACTGTCCGCAGACCGGCCAGGCGCCGGGGCCCTGGGTCGCCAGGACGTTCTCGGCGACGCGGATCTGCTCCTCGCGCGAGGCGTTGGCCGGCGAGCCGCTGCCACCGTTCGCTGCCCAGGTGCTGTCGGTGAACTGCAGACCGCCTGAGAAGCCGTTTCCGGTGTCGGCGCCCCAGTTGCCGCTGCTCTCACACGCTGCGACGGCGTCCCAGTCTCCGGAAGCGGCCGATGCGGTGCCGGTGCTCAGGCCGAGCGGCACTCCGATGACTGCTCCGGTGAGTGCGATTGCGCCCATGGTCCGCTTGACGATGCTGGAATTGGTCATGTGGTTGTTTCCTCTCCGCGCCTGCTGACGAGGTTGTGGTGTGCGGTAACGGCTGGTGTGCCGACCCGGTGGTCGATCTGTCCTCGTCCCTGCCCCTCGAGGTGTCGGGATTCCGAATCCCGCGGGGGCAGGTCGAGCTGCGGCGGGTCGGCGTTGCCCGGTAGTTTCGGGCTGGCAACGAACGTACGCGGTGATCACGGAATGGTCACGGGTCGATTTTCTGTGACGGGCGTCCAAATACTGGGATGAACGGACGGTGTTTTCCCAGGTCGTCCCCGAAGTTTCAGGTTTCGGCAGCGTTACAGATTTCGACTAAAATGTGACGAGCGTCATAACATTCAGGTAACGGATGTGACTCGAGTGGTGCCAAAAGGTTGCTACTCGGACTCTTTCCGGGCGATTTGCAATCCGTTCGTTCGCTCGTGTAACTTCGTTCATGCAACGCGGGGTGGAGCAGCTCGGTAGCTCGCTGGGCTCATAACCCAGAGGTCGCAGGTTCAAATCCTGTCCCCGCTACCACTGAAGAACCGGTGTCCTGGAATCCAGGACACCGGTTCTTTTTGTCTCCGCTCGCCCCCGTCGAGGGCGGACCACCTCGCCGGTGCGACTGCCCGTCCACCAGCACGAGGGCTTCGCTCAGCGGCTGTCGCGTGAAATGGGGCCAGTCCGTCGAGTACCTTGCGGACCGAGTCGCTCATCATGTTCGCGGACTCCACCCGGAGGCTCATGCTGAGGGACTCGGACACGGGCTGCGAGTGCGACGATCTGGACAAACCCGACCTCACGGCACGCGGTGTCGAGTTCCGCTGCCACACCAGCGCATTCGGCGCTGTTGTGGGCGCGTGCTCCCTCGGCGAGATAGGGACTGATGACGACGGTCGGGCAGTGACGGCGAGCCGCGGGCATCGAGGGCAGGTGCTTCCAGTCCAGGAGTGACTGCATGAGAACACTATTCGGCAGAGCAGCCGCGAGTGCAGGGGACGGTCGACGAACTGACACCGCTCGTCGGGGGTGCCGCGATCCCGGATTCGCTGACCGTGGAACAGATCTACACGAACCGGTTCCCCGATCCGCGATCGGGATCAGCTCTCCGTGACGTCCATCTCGATCAGGACGCGACGCAGCAACTTGCCCGTCGCGTTGCGGGGGAGTTCCTCGATGAAGACGATCTCGCGGGGCACCTTGTACCGCGCCAGGTTCGACTTGACGTGGGCCTTCAACTCGTCGGCGTCCTTCGCGGACCCCGGACCGGGTACCACGAAAGCCCTGAGGCGATGGCCGAATTCGGAGTCCTCGACACCGATCACAGCAGCCTCGAGCACGTCCTCGCGGTCGGCGAGCAGGTTCTCGACCTCGAGGGGGTAGACGTTCTCGCCGCCGGAGACGATCATGTCGTCGTCCCGGCCGTCCACGAAGAGGAGGCCGTTGCGGTCGAAGTGGCCGACGTCGCCGGTGGACAGCAGACCGTTGATGCGCTCCTTGTCACGACCGTCGGTGTAGCCGGAGAAGCTGAGACCGCTGGCGACGAAGATCCGTCCGACGGTCTCGGGTTCGGTGATCCGTTGACCCGACTCGTCATAGAGTTCCACGTGGCAGGTGACGGGTGCCCGTCCCGCGGTGCCCGGCGCCAGCGCAAGGTCGGCCGGAGTCGCGACGGTGGCGACGGCGACCTCGGTCGAGCCGTACAGGTTGTGGAGCACCTCGCCGAAGGCGGCGGTGGTGCGCTTGCAGAGGTCGGGGGAGAGTGCGGACCCGGCCGCGAAGATGATCTTCAGGCTCGACGTGTCGTACTTCGCCAGCGTCTCGGGCCCGAGGTCGATGATGCGCTGCAGCATGGTGGGAACGACGACCAGTGTGTCGCAGCGGTGCTTCTCGACCAGGCGGATCGTGTTCTCTGGATCGAACTTGCGATCCATCACCACGGTCTGGCCGAGCGCCAGCGCGAGCGCGAACTGGGAGACTCCCGTTCCGTGGAAGGCGGGGGCCGTCATCATCATCGTCTGCCCGCGTCGCAGCGGAACCCGGTCGAGGAACTGGGCCGACGCGAGCGGCGACGTGTGTCCGCGGGGAGCGCCCTTCGGTGTGCCCGTGGTGCCGCTGGTGAGGAGGACGAATCCGCCCAGCGTGGACGGCGCGGGCAGCGAACTGCGGTCTCTGCCCTCTATCACGTCGTCGAGTGTGCGGACCTGGGACGTCGAATCGTCCTCCGCCCAGGAGCGATAGGCGATGACCTCGTCGGGGAGGGCCTCGGCGACCGCGCGGAACTCGTCGTCGTACACGAACGCCTGAACCTGCTCGCGGGCGGCGACGTCGACGAGCTGCGGCCGGGCGAACCCGGTGTTCATCAGCACCAGCTTGGTGCCGTTCTTGGCGGCGGCGAGCATCGTCAGGACCAGGCCCCGATGATTGCGGCACATGCATCCCATGACCGAACCGGGAGTGATGCCGTCGGCCTGCCACGCCCGCACCAGGGCGTTGGAGCGCTCCTCGATGTCGGTGTAGGTGAGCGGGCCGCGCTCGTCGATCAGGGCCACCGCATCCAGCCCGGCCTCGGCATTCGCGTGGACGGGCCCGGCGAACGGTCCGTACTTCCGCACGGCCAGGATCGATCGGACGCCCTGGTCGACGCGGGGAAAGGGAACGAGGCCTGCGCGGTTCATCACCCGCACAGCTCCCACGGTGTCCGTGATCTTGGTGAGGAAGTGCTGAGCTGGCATCAAGAACCCCTCCGGCTGCAGTGACGGATTTCCCGTTCAGCGTAGATGAAGAGGCCGGTCCGGCCACGCGGTCCGGCGAAGCCGGACGTCCCGCACGAAGAAGCCCCCGCCGCAGGGGAGCGCGGCGGGGGCTACACCCCTCGATGAAAGTCCCCCTCGAGCTGCTACTTCAGCTCGGCGGACGACTTTCCGAGCAGACGGCGAGCGACGATCAGCTGCTGGATCTGCTGCGTTCCCTCGAAGATGTCGAGGATCTTGGAATCGCGCGCCCACTTCTCGAGCAGCGGGCGCTCCGAGTAGCCCAAGGTCCCGGCGAGTTCGACGGCCTTGAGGGAAATGGCGGTTCCGGTGCGACCGGCCTTCGCCTTCGACATGGATGCTTCGAGTGAGTTCGGCTTCTTGTTGTCCGCCATCCACGTTGCGCGCAGAGCGAGCAGGTAGGCGGCCTCCCAGTCGGCCTCGAGCTGCAGGAACTCGGCGGCCGCCGCGTGCTGGTTGTACGCGGGGGTGTCGTAGGAGATCTCCACGCCGGCGTCGGAGAGGATGCTGCGCAGTTCCTCGAGCGCGGCGCGGCCGAGGCCGACCGCCATGCCGGCGACGATCGGACGGGTGTTGTCGAACGTCTGCATGACGCCGGCGAAGCCCTTCTCGACGTTGACCTCCGGCGTGCCGAGCAGGTTGTCCCTGGGGATCCGGCAGTCCTGCAGCAGCAGGACCGCGGTGTCGGACGCCTTGATGCCCAGCTTGTGCTCGAGGCGGGCGACGCTCAGGCCGGGGGCGTCGCGGGGGACGACGAACGACTTGATCGCGGCGCGGCCCTTCGTCTTGTCGACGGTGGCCCACACGACGATGTGCGTGGAGCGCTCGCCGGCCGTGACGAAGATCTTCTCGCCGTTGAGCACGTACTCGTCGCCGTCGAGCACCGCGGTGGTGGTGACGGCGGCGGAGTCGGAACCGAAGCCGGGTTCGGTGATGGCCATCGAGGCCCACACCTTGCCGAAACGCTCGAGCTGTTCGTCGGTGGCGACGGCGGCGATGGCCGAGTTGCCGAGGCCCTGGTACGGGATAGCCAGTGTGAGACCGACATCGCCCCAGCAGGTTTCGATGACATTCATCAGCGACGACATGTTGCCGCCGTTGACGTTCCCGATGACCTTCGGCTCGTCTCCCCGTCCGAGGGCGGCGCCTGCCGCACCCTTACCGGAGTCGTTGAGTCCCTCGACCATGGCGGCCATGGTGTCGAGTTCCTTGGGGTAGGCGTGCTCCGCGAGATCGTACTTGCGGGAGATCGGCCGGAAGATTTCCGCGGCGACCTGGTGCGCCTGATTCGCGGAGGCTTTGAGCTTCTTGGGAAGTTCGAGGTTGATCATGACAGTTTCCTTAATTCGAATCCGGCCGCTCAGATCAGGACGATGCCCTCGGCGACGCCGATGGCGCGCAGATCGCGGTACCAGCGCTCCACGGGGTGTTCCTTGGTGTAACCGTGGCCACCGAGCAGCTGGACGCCGTCGAGGCCGATCTGCATGCCCTTCTCGGACGCCAGCTTTCGGGCGAGGGCCGATTCGCGGGCGAAGGAGAGCCCCTGCTCGGCGCGCGAGGCGCCGCGCAACGTCACCAGACGCAGGCCGTCGAGTTCGATGCCGATGTTCGCGACCATGAACGCGACCGCCTGACGGTTGCTGATCGGTTCGCCGAACGCGACCCGCTCGTTGACGTACGGGATCACATAGTCGAGGACGGCCTGTCCGGTTCCGACCGCGAGCGACGCCCAGCCCAGGCGGGCGAGCCGGATGGCGTCGGCGTACTCGGCCTTCCGCGCGTCGGCGTCGGCGTCGCCGAGCAGACCCGACTCGGGCACGGCGACGTCGGTGAGGTTGAGCCGGCCGAGGCCCGCGGCGCGCAGCCCCATGCTCGGGTCCGCCTCGACGACGAGTCCCTTCGTGTCGGCCTCGACGATGAAGAAGGAGGGCTTGCCGTCGAGTTCGGCTGCCACGATGAACAGCTCCGACGAAGCGGCGGCGGGAACGAGGCTCTTGACGCCGTTGAGCTTGTAGCCGCTGGGGGAGCGAACCGCCTTGGTCTGCAACGCGAACGGATCGAACAGTGCGCGTGGCTCGTTGACGACCACGGCGGCGTTCGGAACCTGCTCGCCGGTGAACGAGGGCAGGTAGGTCTTCTGCTGGGAGTCGGTGCCCCACTGGGTGAGGGCGACGGCGACGCCGCTCGGCGCGAGGATCGGCAGCGCGAGTCCCATGTCGCCGTGGGCGAGAGCCTCGGCGACGAGGGAGTTGGTGACTGCCCCGCGCTCGCTGGCGGCCCCGTCGAGTTCCTCGGGAACGTTGATGAGGGTGATGCCGAGTTCGGCGGCGCGCTTCACGAGATCCGCCGGGGCCGCCGCGGCGGCGTCGGCGTCGTGGCCCGCGGGTCGCAGGATCTCGGCCGCGAACTCACGCACGGTCTCGACGATCATCTGCTGCTCGTCGCTCGGGGTGAGGTCGAAATAGCCGGCCTTGGCGGTCGGGTTGTCGGGGAGGCGTTTCGGCGCACCGCCTCCGGACACCTTCTGGAACCCGCGGGTCGCGGCGCCGAGCGTCTTGAAGCCGGTCTTCGTGCCTTCGTAGGTCACCCGGTCGATCGTCTGGCGCAGGTTGTACTTCTCGGCAAGATCGGAACCGGTGATCTTGGTCAGAACTCGCATCGCGGCACCCATGGCGTCGCGCTTGACCGGATTCAGGCCGACGGCGGACGTGTCGCGGGGCTTCCGCTTCGCGCTGTCGTTGGGGGCAACAGTGTCTTGCTTGCTCATGATCACCAGCTGTTTCTCGGTGTTCGGGCGTGGACACGATCTATCTTACTCAGCAGTAAGGTGGGTGTCTACTATCGAGTAAGTTCGGGTGCCTGCGACCGTCCGCGGAAGCGTCTGGATCCTGCTCGGGGAGGAGGTGGCGGCGAAACCCTTCACCTACGGTGAAGCGGTGATCGAGATCCCCGCGATTCGTCGGCTCCGTCCCCTCATACGTCTCGCGCCCCTGCTGCTCGTGCCGTTGCTGCTGCTGGCGAGCACGTTCCCCGGCGAGTACCGCGTACCCCCGAGTTACTGGCTGCTCGCGATGACGGCCGCCGTCGTGTTCGCCACCGGGGGGCGGTGGCCGCTGCCGGTCTCAATCGTCATGTCCGTGCTCGCGGTTCCGATGTTCGCGGCGCACGCCTGGGGGCTCTCCGAACTGGTTCCCTACCTCGGCGCCGTCGCATTGGTCGACGTCGCGATGCGCGCCCGGCGAACGCCGGCGATCCTCGCCGCCACGCTGTGCTGGACGGCGGCGGTGGTGGCGGGTCTCTGGGCGGACTCCTACCGCACGTTCTGGCAGGTGGCCAGCGTCGTGTCCCTCGTGGCGTACGTCGGACTGCCGTTGCTGCTCGGTCTCTATCTGCGCGCGCAGCGCGATCTCGCCGCGACGTACCGCCTGCGCGCCGCCGAAGCCGAATCACGCCGGCTGGAGGATCGGTCCCGCGCCGTGGTCGCCGAGCGCAATGCCCTGGCACGGGAACTGCACGATCTCGTTGCACACCACATGGCGTCGATCGTGCTCCGAATCGGGGTGGCGCAGCACGTGCTGACGGACGTGGACGGCCGCACGAGTTCGGTGCTCGAGGACGTGCACCGCACCGCATCCGATGCCCTCGCCGACATCCGGCGGCTGCTCGTCGCTTTGCGCGATCCCGCGATGGGCGACGTGGCGCTCGTGGAACCCGAAGCGTTGTCGATCGAGATCGCCGCTGCGGTCGACCGCACGAGGGCTGCGGGCTTCCCGGTGTCGGCGCGGATCGACCCGGGCATAGCCCGGCTCGACGCGATCGGCCGGCTGACTCTCCTGCGGGTGGTGCAGGAATCGCTGACGAATGCGATGAGGCACTCCGCTCCCGGTGGCGCCGTGTCCGTGACACTCGAACCGAACGCCGGCGGAACTGCCCTGCGGGTGACCAGCACCGGGCACCGCACCACCCCCGCGGATCGCTCGGAGGGTCACGGCATCATCGGTATGGGTGAACGGGTGGAACTCGCGGGCGGCACCCTCGGAGTGACGGATACCGTGAACGGGTGGGTGGTCGACGCCTGGCTACCCGGTCGTGTCGGCGACGACACCGGCACGAATGAGGTTGTGGGCCAGTGATACGGGTACTGATAGTCGACGACCAGCGGCTCGTCCGCGCGGGACTGCGGATGTTGTGTGACGCGACGGACGACATCGACGTGGTCGGTGAGGCGTCGAACGGGCTGGAGGCAGTCCGGCTCGTGGCGGAGCGCTCACCCGATGTGATCCTGATGGACCTGCGCATGCCGGGACTCGACGGGATCGCGGCGACCCGGCAGATCGCGAGCTCACATCCCGCAGTGAAGGTTCTGGTCCTCACCACGTTCGACGACGACGACCACTTCTATCCGGCACTGGCCGCGGGGGCAGCCGGATTCCTCGTCAAGGACACCGATCCCGGCGAACTCCTGAACGCGATTCGCCGGACGGCAGCGGGCGACACGATCTTCACACCCGCGCTGCTCCGCCGCCTCGTCGACCGGGCGCTGGACATCGCACCTCCGGACGGGCAGTCCTCGACGTCGATCGCACTGACGGGGCGGGAGCGGGAAGTGCTGACCCTGGTGGGAGAAGGGCTGGGCAATCAGGAGATCGCGGCCCGCCTCTACATCGGTGTCACGACGGTGAAGACGCACGTGGCGAACCTGATGGAGAAGACGGGCTGCGACAACCGGGTTCGGCTGGCCGTGTTCGCCCACACCCGGCACTAGCCACCGTGGTGGTCGTTCGACGGCATCGCCATCGTCATCGGGGCCGGCCGCTGACCGGGCTCCAGGACGAGGAACTGTCCCATCATTCCGCGGTCCTCGTGGAGCAGAAGGTGACAGTGGAACATGTACGGATACGTCGCGTCGGTGTAGTCGATGAAACGCATCGCCAGCCGGATCTCGGTTCCGGGAGGCGTGTAGACGGTGTCCTTCCAGCCGGCCAGCGCCGGTGGTGGCGGGGAGCCGTCGATGTCGACGATCTGGAATTGCACGTCGTGAACATGGAAGTTGTGTGGCCAGTTGTCGACGTTGCGCACCGTCCACACCTCCGTGGTGCCGACGGCGGGGGAGAAGTCGATGCGGTTCATGTCCATTCGTGCTCCGTTGATCATGAACCACCGCAGTTCGAAACTCCGTTCCGCGGCAGCGGTGGCCGGGTCGAGTCGCGGGACGGCCACCAGCCTGGGCGGAATCGGCCGGGAGGGGAGCGGGCGGCGGTCCGGCCGCAGTTCGAGGATGTCGAACGTATCCTCGAGGCCGTACCCGGCGGCGTCGCCGCGGTCGACGCCGCCCCGGCCCTCTATCGGATGCGAACGCAGCATCACGGTGCGCCCGTCACCCGCTGCGACGACGAGTTCGATCCGTTCGCCCGGACTGACCTGGATCCGGCGAAGGGGCACCGGTTCGCCGAGGAGACCCCCGTCCGTCGCGACCAGGCGGAACTCGCGGTCGTCGGAGAAGCCGAGGTTGTAGAGGCGGCCCGACGAGCCGTTGAGGACACGCAATCGAATCAGCCCGGTAGCGACGGGAAGGTGCGCACCGGCGATTCCGTTGGTGACGATCGTGTCGCCGAGCAGGCCGACGTCCGTCGGGTCCGATTCGTCCAGCGCACCGTCCGCGGTGAACCGCCTGTCCTGAATGATCAGCGGAATATCGTCCAGACCATACGTTTTCGGTAGATCGAGGGCGTCGGTCGCGTCGTCGTCGATGAGGAAGAGTCCGGCGAGGCCGCGGTAGACGTGCTTCTCGGTGGAGCCGTGCGGGTGGGGGTGGTACCAGAGAGTGGCGGCCGGCTGGTTCACCGTCCACGACGGCTCCCACCGTGCTCCGGGTTCGATCGACTGGTGCGGTCCGCCGTCCCACCTGGCCGGGACGTGCATGCCGTGCCAGTGCACCGACGTCGACTCGGGTAGTTCGTTGTCGATCGCGAAGGCGACCGCTTCACCCCGTCGGGCGCGGAGGGTCGGGCCGAGCATCGATTCGCCGTAACCCCAGGTGGGGGTCCCGCGACCGGGCAGGATCTCGGACGTGCCCGCTCGTGCGGTGAGCGTGAAGTGCCGGACGCCCGCATCGTCCACCGTGGACGCGGCCAACGGCGGAATCGGGAGTCGCCGGGCGAATCTCCCGTCGACGGGGGCAGCGGAGTCCGATCCTCCGGAGGCGCAGGCAGCAGACAGGACGAACGGCGCGGACGCCAGTCCCATCAGAAAGGTACGTCGGGCGAGGGCAGTCACGATTCTCCTGGGTCCTGTCGCCGCAAGGATCGCGGCGGGAATTTGGCTCAGGAGAAATTCTTCGTGACGGACACCGGCGTTCCGTCCTCCTCGGGGCCGAGGATGGCGGAGCCGGACTCCTCCGTCGGAGTCTTGTCAGGAACTGCTTGCTGTGCTACCGCCTGCGTCAGTTCGAGTGCAGGCGGGACAGCGCCTCGTCGTGGAGCAGCGTGTTGGTGGCCAGTGCGCTGCCTCCGTGCGGGCCGTCGGCGCCGGCCAGGTTGGTGAAGCGGCCGCCGGCCTCGCGCACCAGAACGTCGAGGGGTGCGAGGTCCCACAGCGACACCTCGGGTTCCGCGGCAATGTCGACGGCGCCCTCGGCGAGCAGGCAGTAGGAGAAGAAGTCACCGAATCCGCGGACCCGCCACACGTCGTCGGTGAGGGAGAGGAACTGTTCGCGGATGCCCAGTTCCTTCCATCCCGACAGGCTCGAGAACGTCAGGCTGGCCGATCCCAGTCGGTCGACGGCGGAGACGGCGAGACGGGCGGGCTCCGACCCGTCGAAAGTCGACCAGGCGCCCGCGCCCGACGCGGCCCACCACCGGCGCGCGAGTGCCGGGGCGCTGACCACGCCGACGGTGGGAACGCCGTCCTCGAGCAACGCGATCAGCGTGGCCCAGATCGGGACGCCGCGGACGAAGTTCTTGGTCCCGTCGATCGGGTCGACCACCCACTGGCGTCCCGCGAACTGCGCGTCACCGCCGAACTCCTCACCCAGCACCGCATCGGCGGGTCGCTCGGCGTCCAGCGTCGCGCGCACTGCCCGTTCCACGGCCAGGTCGGCGTCGGTGACCGGCGTGAGGTCGGGTTTGTCGTCGACCGACAGGTCGAGCGCCCCGAATCGGGCCCTGGTGATCGCGTCCGCCTCGTCGGCGATTCGGAGGGCGAGTTGCAGGTCGGCGTGGAGGTCGGTCACGGTCGCCCAGATTACTCGTACCGCTTACTCGTACCGCGCCCGCGCGAACTCAGTCGACCTTCACTTCCGCGAGCTTTCCGGTGGCGACGTCGAAGACGAACCCGCGGAGGGACGTGGTCGCCGTGATGAACGGGCTGGACTGGATGCGGCGCAGCGACTGCCGGACGTCCTCGTCGAGGTCGGAGAACGCCTCGGCCGACCAGGCCGGCTTGATACCGACCTCGTCCTGGATGGACTTCTTGAAGTCGTCGTCCGTGAACGTGAGCATCCCGCAGTCCGTGTGGTGGATGAGGATGATCTCGGTGGTGCCGAGCAGTCGCTGGCTGATCGCGAGCGACCGGATCTCGTCGTCCGTCACCACACCGCCGGCATTGCGGATGACGTGCGATTCCCCCTCCTGGATGCCGAGGATCCGGTAGACGTCCACACGCGCGTCCATGCAGGCGAGGACCGCAACGTGCTTGCTCGGGGGGAGGGGGAGTGGCCCGGTGAATCCGGCGGCGTACTCCTCGTTGTTCTTCAGGTACTGGTCGGTCACGGTCATTTCGACTCCGTCCGGAATGGCGGCAAGAAGATCTGCCTACCCGTGCATGCAACAAGGAGCATCCGGGGTGCGCAAGGGTTCGACTCGACGTGATCCGAAGGGGTGACTTCGGCTGGGAAGCAGGGGTGAGAGGGCCCGGACGCGCACCCGGTAACCTTGGGAACCGTGCATCCCGACGTATCCGCAGACCTCAGCGAGCTCGACACCACCCTCCGTACCGTCGAATCGGTGCTGGACGTGGAGGAGTTGCGCCGCCGCATCGACGAGCTCGAACACCAGGCCGCCGATCCGGAGCTGTGGAACGACCAGGAGCACGCCCAGCAGGTCACCAGCCAGCTCTCGCATTCCCAGGCCGAACTGCGCCGCGTCGAGGAACTGCGGACGCGGCTCGACGACATGCCGGTGCTCTACGAACTCGCCGAGGACGAGGGCGCCGAGGCCATCGCGGACGCGGACGCCGAGCGGCACAGCCTGCGCGAGGACATCGCCGCGATGGAAGTCAAGACGATGCTCTCCGGCGAATACGACGAGCGTGACGCGCTGGTCAACATCCGCTCCGGCGCCGGTGGCGTCGACGCCGCCGACTGGGCCGAGATGTTGATGCGCATGTACGTCCGCTGGGCGGAGAAGCACGGTTACGGGGTCGAGGTCTACGACACGTCCTACGCCGAAGAAGCCGGAATCAAGAGCGCGACGTTCGCGGTCAAGGCGCCCTACAGCTACGGAACGCTGTCCGTCGAGATGGGCACGCACCGGCTGGTCCGGATCAGCCCGTTCGACAACCAGGGTCGCCGGCAGACGTCGTTCGCCGAGGTCGAGGTTCTGCCCGTGGTCGAGACCACCGACCACATCGACGTCAACGAGAACGACGTCCGCGTCGACGTGTACCGCTCCTCGGGTCCCGGTGGGCAGTCCGTCAACACCACCGACTCCGCGGTCCGGTTGACACACATCCCGACCGGCATCGTCGTGACCTGTCAGAACGAGAAGTCGCAGCTGCAGAACAAGGTGTCGGCGATGCGCGTCCTGCAGGCGAAGCTGCTCGAGGTCAAGCGCAAGGAGGAGCGCGCCGAGATGGACGCGCTCAAGGGCGACGGCGGCAGTTCCTGGGGCAATCAGATGCGGTCCTACGTGCTGCACCCGTACCAGATGGTCAAGGATCTGCGCACCGAGTACGAAGTCAACAACCCGTCGGCGGTGCTCGACGGTGACATCGACGGTTTCCTCGAATCCGGCATCCGGTGGCGGATGCGCGAGAA
Source organism: Rhodococcus mengyinensis (assembly GCF_048381435.1). NCBI lineage: Bacteria > Bacillati > Actinomycetota > Actinomycetes > Mycobacteriales > Nocardiaceae > Rhodococcus > Rhodococcus mengyinensis. Next base: position 100,053 of record NZ_JBLWIT010000139.1, read on the forward strand.
TCAGGCGTCCTAATACCTATGGAAGCGACGGCGGCGATGTTCGCTCCCACCCAGAACCTGCTCGACTGGCTCTCGTCGACGGGGCTTGCTGTGTCGCTCACCGTCCTCGGAGCGATCCTGATGGCGCGATTCGTCAATTGGGGCGGCAGCAAGGTCACCGACCGGATCGACAGCAACTACATGCAGGGCGACGCCCTCGTCCGGTCCGAGGCGACCAAACACCGGCACTCGGTGGCGCAGGTGATCACCTGGGTGATCATCACCATCATCTACGTCATCGCGACGATGAAGGTGCTGGATCAGTTGAGCCTGCCGATCGGCAGCCTGGTGGCCCCGGCCACCGTGCTCGGTGCGGCACTCGGTTTCGGCGCGCAGCGCGTGGTGCAGGACATCCTCGCCGGCTTCTTCATCATCACCGAACGCCAGTACGGCTTCGGTGACACGGTGCAACTCGCGGTGACGGGGTCGTCGGAAGACGCCGAGGGCGTGATCGAGGACGTCACGCTCCGGGTCACCCGGATGCGGAACTCGGACGGTGAGGTCATCACCGTTCCCAACGGCCAGATCGTCAAGGCGATCAACCTGTCCAAGGACTGGGCGCGCGCCGTGATCGACGTGCCGGTCCCGGCCACGTCGGACATCAACCGGGTCAACGAGGTGCTGCACCAGGTCGGTGTCGAGGCCTTCGCGGATCGCGGACTGAAGAAACTATTGCTCGACGAACCGACGGTGATGGGAGTGGAGAGTCTGACGGTCGACGAGGTCAGCGTTCGCGTCGTGGCGCGAACCCTGCCGGGTAAGCAGTTCCAGGTGGGTCGCGCGCTGCGCGTGCGCATCGCCACCGCGATGAGACGGCAGGGGATCACCGTCGAACCGGACCTCCAGACGGTCCGGGCAGCGGAGGGCGAGGGATGACCGACGAACCCCGGCGCGGACTGGACCGGATTCTGCACTCGTCGTTCCTTCCCGCCAAGATCTTCGGCGGACGGGTACGGACGTCGACGCTGGTGCTGTGCATCCTCTGGGTCGTGCTGTACACGCTGTACACGTATCTGAACCCGGCCGAAGAGGTGGTTCAGGGCCCCGTCGCGCCGGCTGTCGTGCCCACCCGGCAGGCGCCCCTCCAGGAGACCACGCTGCCGACGTCCGAGATCGAGACGACGACCGAGTCGACGTCGGAGACGGTCACGACCACCGAGACGACACCCGAGGCGACCCCGCAGGAGACGGCGCCCACCGGGACCAGCCAGGTGACCTCCACCCCGACGTTGCCGTTCGGGATTCCCAACCCGTTCCCGCCTCCGCCGACGGGCACACCGCCGACCACGTCGTCCGTCCCGACGACGTCTGCGACGCCGCAGAGCGGACGATGACTTCCGCGCGTCGCTTCATTTGGTCACTGTTCGATAACGTCTAGACTGGCTCCTCGTGATCAGCGTCGAGAATGTGTCGAAGTCGTACAAGACCTCCACGAGGCCCGCCCTGGACAAGGTGAGCGTCGAGGTGGACAAGGGCGAGTTCGTCTTCCTCATCGGCCCGTCGGGCTCGGGAAAGTCGACCTTCATGCGCCTGCTCCTCAAGGAGGAGTCGCCGACGTCGGGTGACATTCACATCGCGGACTTCCACGTCAACAAGCTTTCCGCCCGGCGCGTGCCGAAGCTGCGGCAGAGCATGGGCGTCGTCTTCCAGGACTTCCGGCTCCTGCAGAAGAAGACCGTGTCCGAGAACGTCGCGTTCGCGCTCGAGGTGATCGGGAAGCCGCGCGCGATGATCTCCCGGACCGTCCCCGAGGTGCTCGAGATGGTCGGGCTGTCCGGGAAGGCGGACCGTCTCCCCACCGAACTGTCGGGCGGTGAGCAGCAGCGCGTCGCGATCGCGCGGGCGTTCGTGAACCGGCCGCTGGTGCTGTTGTGCGACGAGCCCACCGGAAACCTCGACCCGGAGACGAGCCAGGACATCATGCTGCTGCTCGAACGGATCAACCGCACCGGAACGACGGTGGTGATGGCCACCCACGACCACCACATCGTCGACTCGATGCGCCGTCGCGTGGTGGAGCTGGACCTCGGCAGAGTGGTGCGCGACGAGGCTCGGGGTGTGTACGGCGTGGGGCGTTAGCCGCCCTCCCTGCACTCCAGCCTCAGTACTGTCCCCAAGCCTCCTACGAAGGACTCTGATTCCCCGATGCGTGCCAGTTTCATTTTCAGTGAGGTCCTGACCGGACTCCGTCGCAACGTCACCATGACCATCGCGATGATCCTCACCACCGCAATTTCGCTCGGCCTGTTCGGCAGCGGGTTGCTGGTGGTGCAGATGGCCGGCAAGACTCAGCAGATCTTCCTGGACCGCGTCGAGGTGCAGATCTTCCTCACCGACGACATCTCCACGTCGGACCCGGGCTGCGAGGGGGAGATCTGCAAGACGCTGCGCACGGAACTCGAGGAGACCCCGTCAGTGGTGTCGGTGGAGTACCTCAACCGGGACGACGCCGTGAAGGACGCGACGGAGCGGGTGTTCAAGGATCAGCCCGAGCTCGCCGCACTCGTCAGCCCCGACAGCTTCCCGGCCTCGTTCAAGGTCAAGCTCAGCGACCCCGAGCGGTTCGGCGTGATCAACGAGAAGTTCGGCACCCGCCCGGGAGTCGAGAGCGTCCTCAACCAGCGCGAGCTGGTGGAGCGGCTCTTCAGCGTCCTCAACGGTGTCCGCAACGCCGCGTTCGCGATCGCGATCGTGCAGGCCGTCGCGGCAATCCTGCTGATCGCGAACATGGTTCAGATCGCCGCGTTCACCCGGCGCACCGAGGTCGGCATCATGAGGCTGGTCGGTGCCACCCGCTGGTACACGCAGTTGCCGTTCCTGCTCGAGGCGGTGGTCGCCGCGCTGGTGGGTGCCGTCCTCGCCATCGTCGGCCTGTTCACCGCGAAGAACATGTTCATCGACGACGTGCTCGCCGACGTGTACGAGGCCAACATCGTGGCCAGGATCTCCAACAGCGACGTGCTGTTCGTCTCACCGGTGCTGGTGCTCGTGGGCGTCGGAATGGCGGCGGTCACCGCGTACGTGACCCTGCGCTTGTACGTCCGCGAATAATTCGGTTTGCCTCTTCTCCTATGCTGGAGGGTACGAACTGTTCACCTCGGACATCGCGGACTGAAAGGCCCGGAACGTGAAGGAAAAGGGCCGCAAGGTCATTGCGACCAATCGCAAGGCGCGTCACAACTACACCATCCTCGACGTCTACGAGGCCGGGATCGCCCTCGTCGGTACCGAGGTGAAGAGTCTGCGCGAGGGCAAGGCGTCCCTGGTCGACGCGTTCGCTACCGTCGACGACGGCGAGGTCTGGCTGCGCTCCCTGCACATTCCCGAATACACGCAGGGCACGTGGACCAACCACGCGCCGCGCCGTACCCGGAAGTTGCTGCTGCACAAGCGGGAGATCGAGCATCTCGTCGGCAAGACGCGGGAGGGAAATCAGACCCTGGTTCCCCTGTCGATGTACTTCTCCGACGGCAAGGTCAAGGTGGAGCTCGCGCTCGCGAAGGGTAAGCAGGACTACGACAAGCGCCAGGATCTGGCCAGGCGGACCGCCGAGCGTGAGGTGACCCGCGAACTCGGCCGCCGAGTCAAGGGCATGCGCTGACATCGATCCTGCTCGCGCTCGTGGCCGCGATCGGTTACGGCGTGAGCGATTTCATCGGGGGAGTGGCGTCCCGCCGGGTGGCGGCGCTTCGCGTCGTCATCGTGTCGTACCCGCTGTCGTTGCTGATCGTGCTCGTGATCGCCCCGTTCGCCGGGGGCACCCTCACCTCCGCCTCCCTCGTCTGGGGAGCCCTGGCGGGAGTGGCCGGTGGCGTGGCGGTCTGGTGGTTCTACCTCGCGCTGGCGTCGGGACCGATGTCGGTGGTGTCGCCGCTGACGGCCGTGCTGGTCGCGGGGATTCCGGTGCTGATCGGGCTCGCGTTCGGTGAGCGGCCCGGGCCCGTTGCGTACGTCGGGATCGCCGTGGCCCTCGTCGCCGTGGTCCTCGTCAGCCGGGAATCTCCCGACGAGACCGCGGGGGAGGTGGCCGGGGGCAGGGTGCTGCGCTTCACCCGGACCGTGGCGCTGCTGACTGTCGGATCCGGCATCGCGTTCGCGCTCTCCTTCGTCTCGTTGCACCAGATCGGTGACGACGGCGGGATGTGGGCACTCGCCGTGTCCCGTGCCGCGGCGACCGCGGTGGTGTGGCTCGTCGCGTTGTCGGCCGGCCACTTCGTGCTGCCGCACGGCGAACCCCTCAAGCTCGCCGTGTACGTGAGTTTCCTCGACGTCCTGGCCAACGCGGCCATGATGTACGCGTTCCAGGGTGGGCTGCTGTCGCTGGTCAGCGTGATCGGGTCGCTGTACCCCGCCGCCACCGTGTTGCTGGCGATGGTGATGCTCGGTGAGCGGGTGAGCAGAATGCAGCAGGCGGGCATGCTCCTCGCCCTCGCGGCCGTCGGAATGATCGCCGTGGCCAGCTGAAATACGGCCACCGACACGCGGGACGAAAACCGGGATGAAACCGGACCGGGTTCGCGTTACACTAGGTGGCCCCGCGAGACTCGTGGGGCACGTACGGGGCTGAACGGTTTCGACTGCGTACGTTGAGGTAGGGGAAGCGTGTCGGTGCAGGCAAGAGACCACCGTAAGCGTCGCTGCAAACATATAAGCGCCGATTCCAATCAGCGCGACTACGCACTCGCTGCCTAAGTAGCGACTGCGTGTCTGTCAGTCCGGGTTCGCCCTCGGTCCGGGTACTGGCATCAGCTAGAGGGCTTTACCGTTCGACTCGGTCGCGGAGTCGAATGGGACAACCAACAGCGACTGGGATCGTCATCCTGGCTTGTTTGCGAGACTGGGAGATCCAAGTAGAGACATAGCAAACTGCACACGGAGAAGCCCTAGCTTTGCTGCGGAGGACCCGGGTTCAATTCCCGGCAGCTCCACCAGATCCGGGCCGGACACCACCAGGTGTCCGGCCCGGATTTTTTGTGCCCGGCGGAGTTCGAACGCCCCGACCCGCCGCCGTGACACGATGTGTGCCGTGTCCCTGACGAAACCGGTGGCCGTGGTTGCCCTGGGCGGTGCGCTCGGTGCGTCCGCGAGATTCCTGTTGGCCGAGCTGTGGCCGGGCATCTGGACCGTCCTGCTGATCAACGTGGTCGGGTCACTGCTGCTCGGCTACCTCGCCGAGACGGTCGGACCGGACCGGTTGTGGCGACTGTTCCTGGGCGTCGGCGTCCTCGGCGGTTTCACCACGTTTTCGACGTTCGCCGTCGACGCGGTGCGGGAGGACGCCGTCACCGCGACGCTCTACGTGGTGGCCACCCTGATACCGGCCCTGCTCGCGGCGCGGCTGGGGATGCTCGCCGGTCACCGGCATCGGCTGGCACGGAAGGCGGCGGCATGACCGTTCTGCTCGTGGCCCTCGGCGGCGCGCTCGGTGCGGCGACGCGATACCTCACCGGCCGGTACGTCGACTCGTATCGCAGCTTTCCGGTGGCCACCTTCCTCGTGAATGTGGCCGGGTGCCTGATCCTCGGACTGCTGTCGGGCGCATCGATGTCCGAGCAGACGTTCGCCCTGCTGGGCACGGGCTTCTGCGGCGGACTGACCACGTACTCGACGTTCGCGGTGGAATCGGTGGGGCTGCTGCGGATCCGGCGGGCGCTCCCGTCCGTCGTCTACGTGATCGCGAGTGTGGCAGCCGGGCTGGCCGCCGCCTGGCTGGGATTCCGATTGACGTCTTGAGGGCAGACTCCGGTGCGAGGGTGCAGGATGGATGGGTAGTCGAGTTCGATCCCGATGAATTTCCAGGAGGTCTCGTGGCGCACGACAGAGCGGGTCAGGTGGCACTGCCGGAGGATCTCGTAGACATCGCGCACCTGGTGACCGCGTACTACAGCGGCGTGCCCGACCCCGAGAATCCCTTGCAGCAGGTGGTGTTCGGGACATCGGGCCACCGGGGGTCGAGCCTCGACAATGCCTTCAACGAGGCACACATCCTGGCCACCACCCAGGCCATCGTCGAGTACCGGGCGTCCCAGGGCATCGACGGTCCTCTGTTCGTCGGGCGCGACACCCACGCCCTGTCGGAGCCGGCGTGGACGTCGGCTCTCGAGGTGCTGGCCGCGAACGACGTGACGGTGCTGATCGATTCGCGGAACCGGTACACCCCGACCCCCGCGGTCAGTCACGCGATTCTCCGCTACAACCGCAGCGGCCCGGAGTCGCAGGCCGACGGCATCGTCGTGACGCCGTCGCACAACCCGCCGCGCGACGGCGGCTTCAAGTACAACCCTCCGCACGGTGGTCCCGCCGGCTCCGAGGCGACGACGATCATCGCCGACCGTGCCAACGATTTACTCCGCCGGGACCTCTCGGGTGTGCGGAGAGTGTCCGCGGACCGGGCGATCCAGCGGGCCGAGCGGTACGACTTCCTCCGCTTCTACATCGACGACCTGCCGAGCGTCCTCGATCTCGACGCCATCCGGAGCACCGGAGTGCGGATCGGCGCCGACCCGCTGGGCGGAGCGAGCGTCGACTACTGGGGTGCGATCGCCGACACCCATCGGCTCGATCTCGAGGTCGTCAATCCGCTCGTCGACGCCACGTGGCGGTTCATGACCCTCGACACCGACGGCAAGATCCGCATGGACTGCTCGTCGCCCGACGCCATGGCCTCGCTGATCGGAGCCAAGGACCGGTTCGACATCTCCACCGGAAACGACGCCGACGCGGACCGGCACGGGATCGTCACTCCCGATGGGGGACTGATGAATCCCAACCATTACCTCGCGGTGGCCATCGACTACCTGTTCTCGCACCGCACGGGGTGGGGTTCGACGGTGAAGGTGGGCAAGACGCTCGTCAGTTCGTCGATGATCGACCGGGTGGTCGGAAGCCTCGGCCGCGACCTGCTGGAAGTGCCGGTGGGATTCAAGTGGTTCGTCCCCGGTCTTCTCGAGGGCTCGCTCGGCTTCGGTGGCGAGGAGAGTGCGGGAGCGTCGTTCCTGCGTCACGACGGCGGGGTGTGGACCACCGACAAGGACGGGATCATCCTGGCCCTGCTCGCCTCGGAGATGACGGCGGTGACCGGCAAGACACCGTCGGTGCGGTACCGGGAACTCGCAGAGCAGTTCGGCAGCCCCGCCTACGCCCGCATCGATGCCCCCGCCACCCGGGAGCAGAAGGCGGTGCTGGCGAAACTGTCGCCCGAACAGGTGTCGGCCACCGAACTGGCCGGGGAGCCGATCACCGCGACGCTGACGAGTGCCCCGGGTAACGGGGCGGCCCTCGGTGGGCTGAAGGTCACCACCGAGTCGGCGTGGTTCGCGGCGCGGCCGTCGGGCACCGAGGACGTCTACAAGATCTACGCCGAATCGTTCAAAGGCCCGGACCATCTCGCGCAGGTGCAGGCGGCGGCCAAGGAACTGGTGGCGGACGTCCTGAAGTAGAACTTCGGCCGGGGTAGGTGCTGCCGCCGAAGCGGGGGCACCTACGATCGGATTCAACTATGAACACTCGCGCAGCCGGGCTGCCCGCTGGGCGCAGCCCGCGGCTCCCCTCGGAAATCTGGGTGCTGGTCTCGGCCAGCTTCGTCATCGCACTCGGATTCGGGATCGTCGCACCCGCCCTCCCGCAGTTCGCCCGCAGCTTCGACGTGAGCGTGACGGCGGCCACCGTCGTGATCTCGTCCTTCGCGTTCATGCGCCTGGTCTTCGCCCCGGTCAGCGGCCGGCTCGTGCAGAAACTGGGGGAGCGGCCGGTCTACATCACCGGACTCCTGATCGTCGCCGCCTCGACCGCCGCCTGCGCGGTCGCGGGGGACTACTGGCAGTTGCTCGTCTTCCGCGCACTCGGCGGCATCGGCTCGACGATGTTCACGGTGTCGGCGATGGGCCTGGTGATCCGCATCGCACCGGTGGACAGCCGCGGTCGCGTGTCCGGGCTGTACGCGACGAGCTTCCTGATGGGATCGATCTCCGGACCCCTCGTCGGCGGGCTGCTCGTCGGATTCGGACTCCGGGTTCCGTTCGTCATCTACGCGATCGCCCTCGTCATCGCGGCCGCGGTCGTCTTCGTGAGCCTGCGCGGTTCGCACCTGACGGCGCCTGACGCCACCGCCGCCGGTGCCACCATGACGCTGCGGGAGGCCCTCGGGCAGCCCGTCTACCGCGCCGCCCTCGGCTCGAATTTCGCGTTCGGCGGGGTGATCTTCGGAGTGCGGGTGGCGATGGTCCCGCTGTTCGTCGTCGAGGCGCTGCACCGCGACGCCGCCCTCGCCGGCATCGCCCTCACCGTCTTCGCCGTCGGCAATGCGCTCGTCCTCATCGTGTCCGGGCGATTGTCCGACGTGTACGGCCGGAAGCTGTTCGTCCTGCTCGGACTGCTGGTGTGCGGCGCCAGCACCGTCGGGATGGGCCTCAGCGAGAACCTGCTCGTGTTCCTGGTGCTGTCCGGCATCGCAGGCATCGGTTCCGGAGTCATGAGCCCCGCGCAGCAAGCCGCGGTCGCCGACGTCGTGGGCGCGAAGTCCCGCGGCGGTCCCGTGCTGGCCACCTTCCAGATGGTCGCCGACGTCGGCGGAGTCCTCGGACCGGTCGGGGCGGGTCTGCTCGCCCAGCACCTGTCGTACGCGGTCGCATTCGGCGTGACCGGCGGGGTCATGCTCCTCGCCGCAGTGGGCTGGCTGCTCGTGCCGAACAAGCCGGCGCCCAAGGTGTCGGTCGAGGCGGTCTGACCGGCGTCTTCGGTACCCTCGTTCGGGTGTGGATCAAGGTCGTCTCCCTTCTCGCCCGGCTGTCTCTCGCCGCCGTCTGGCTGGTCTCCGGCGCACTCAAAGTCGCCGACCCCGCCCAGACGATCATCGCGGTCCGCGCCTACCAACTGCTTCCCGAGGACCTCGTCCGGCCGGTCGCGAACACGCTGCCGTTCTTCGAGATCGCCCTCGGACTGCTTCTGCTGATCGGGCTCGCCGTCCGCGCCACGGCCGCGGTGTCCGCCGTGCTCCTGCTCGGGCTCATCGGCGTGATCGTCTCCGTGTGGGCCCGCGGACTGTCCATCGACTGCGGATGCTTCGGCGGCGGCGGTGCGGCCGACGTGAACGGCTGGGACTACACCAAGGAAATACTCCGGGATGTGGGATTCCTCGCACTGGCCGTGTGGCTGATCGTGTTCCCCCGTTCCCCGTTCGCACTGGGGCTCGGCTCCCGCACCACTTTCTCAGTGACCCCTCAGCAGACGGTGGCAGAGTAAGCATTCGGTAAATCGATCCGACGTCGAAGGACTGCATCCACGTGAGCTCGAAGAACAAGTACAACCCGCAGCCGGAATCCAGCCGGTCCACCTACATTCTCGGTGGGCTCGCCGTACTGGTCATCGCCGTACTGGTCATCGGTGGTGTGATCTGGCAGAGCAACCGCAGCAAGCCGCGCAACGACGGTTACGGCGGGGTCCAGAACTCCGAGGTCCAGGTGGCGCTGCAGGACGACGGCGTCGTACTTCTCGGTCGCCCCGACGCGGCCACCACGGTCGACCTCTTCGAAGATCCCATGTGCCCGTACTGCGCCGAGCTCGAGAACAAGAACGGCCAGGAACTCGCGCAGGCCATCGACGACGGCAAGGTGGCGGTCCGCTACCACGTCCTGAACTTCCTCGACCAGCTCTCGGCCAGCGGTGACTACTCCACCCGCGCCGTCGCGGCGTCCGAGTGCGTCGCAGAAACCGGTGACGCCGTGGCGTATTCGGCGTTCCACGCGGCGCTGTTCTCCCCGTCGAACCAGCCGAAGGAGAACGGCAGCTCCGATCACACCAACGAGGAGCTCGCGCAGATCGCCGGCGACGCCGGAGCGTCCGACGAGGCCGTCCAGTGCATCACCAGCGGTGCGAAGGTCGAGCAGGCCCGTGCGCACGCCGAGGCGGGCCGTCAGGCCCTCGCCGCGAGCGGCGCTACCGGCACCCCTGCCGTGGTCAAGGACGGCACCGTGATCGATGCACTCTCCAACGAGAACTGGGTGTCGCAGCTGTAGGCGGCTCCGCCGCCCGTGCGCCTTTTTGGTAGGCGTATTCAGTCGGTCGACGCAACATCCCTGGTAAGGAAGGGTGTTGTGGATGGTGTTCAAGGGGCGGCCGCCGATCGAGCGGCGAGTGCGGGAGCAGTTCTGGGAGTGTTTGCGGGCGGGGCAGGACACGGTCAGCGCGGCGTGTGAGGTGCAGGTCTCGCTGACCCAGATGCGGCGGTGGCTGGTGCAGGTCGGTGGAGTGCGTCCCCGCCGACCTGTTCCCCCGTCGGGGCGGTATCTGTCGCTGTCCGAGCGGGAGCAGATCGACGAATTCCGCCGGGACGGGTGGACGATCCGGGCGATCGCCCACGCACTGGGCCGCAGCCCGTCCACGATCAGCCGGGAACTGCGGCGGGCGTTGTCCTCTCGCGGGAAGTATCTGGCCTCACGGGCCCAACGGGACGCCGAGGCCCGCGCCCGGCGCCCCAAGACCGCCAAGCTCGCCGCCCACGCCGAGTTGCGGGAGCAGGTGCAGGGGTGGCTGGGTGAGGACTTGTCACCGCAGCAGATCTCGCACAAGCTCAGGCGGGAGTATCCGAGCCGGCCGGAGATGTGGGTGTCACACGAATCGATCTATCAGGCGTTGTTCGTCCAGTCCCGGGGAGCGTTGACGCGGGAGCTGACCGCCCATCTGCGGACCGGCCGCTACCTGCGTAAACACCGAAGCACGGTCGGTGAGCGGCGGGGGAAGTTCCCGGACATGGTGATGATTTCCGAGCGTCCCGCCGAGGTCGAGGACCGGGCGGTGCCCGGGCACTGGGAGGGCGATCTGATCATCGGGGCGAACAACAAGTCGGCGATCGGGACGTTGGTGGAGCGGTCGACCCGGTTCGTGATGCTGTTGCACCTGCCGGATGGGCATTCCGCCGAGCAGGTGCGGTCGGCGATGACCCGCAAGATCACCGAGCTTCCCCAGCACCTTGCCAAGTCGATCACCTGGGATCAGGGTGCGGAGATGAGTCAGCACGCCCGGTTCACTGTCGAGACGGGGGTGCCGGTGTATTTCTGTGATCCGCGTTCGCCGTGGCAGCGCGGGACGAACGAGAACACAAACGGCTTGCTGCGCCAGTACTTCCCCAAGGGGATCGCGTTGGACGGGTTCGAAGAGGTCTACCTCGACGTGGTGGCCGATAAACTCAATCGTCGTCCCCGTATGACGCTCGACTGGGACAGTCCAGCCGAGCGTCTCGGGAAACTCGTTGTTGCGACGGCCGCTTGAAAACGCC
>NZ_JBLWIT010000140.1:0-75435 GCF_048381435.1 Rhodococcus mengyinensis
GTGGCGGGCGACCACTGCGGGTTGCGGTCCTTGTCCACGACCTGCGCCCGGATGCCCTCGACGAGGTCGGGCGAGCTCAGGCAGGCGACGGACACCCGGAACTCGTCGTTGAGCACTTCCTCGAGGCTGCCGGCCTGCCGTGCGCGGCGCAGCGATGTCAGGGTGACCGCGCACGCGGTCGGCGACTTCGAGCGCACCTGCTCGGCCGCCTTCTCCGCCTCGGGCACCCCACTGCCGCGCAGCCGGGCGACGATGTCGGCGACACTGTTCGCCGAGTACGCGGCGTCGATCCAGCCCTGCTGCGCCAGCAACTCCGAGACCGGAGCCGGTTCGGTGAACTGTGCGAGCGCGTCCTGAACCGACGCGGTCGACAGCGCGTCGAGGAACTGCTCGATCTTCTCCGACGGGATGAAGTGGTCGGCGAACCCGCACGCGATCGCGTCGCCGGCACTGAGCCGGGCGGTGGTCAGGGCGATGTGGGTGCCCAACTCGCCCGGGGCGCGGGCGAGCAGGTAGGTGCCCCCGACATCGGGGACGAAACCGATCCCGGTCTCGGGCATCCCGATCATCGACCGCTCGGTGACGATCCGCACGCTGCCGTGCGCCGACACCCCGACCCCACCGCCCATCACGATGCCGTCCATGATCGCCACATACGGCTTGCCGTACCCCGCGATGGCCGCGTTGAGGATGTACTCCTCGCGCCAGAACTCCCGCGAACCGGTGCCCCCGTCCTTGGCGTCGTGGTAGATCGACACGATGTCGCCGCCGGCGCACAGGCCCCGCTCACCCGCACCGGTGATCACCACCGCACGCACCTCGTCGTCGCCGGACCACCCGGCCAAGGCCGCCGCGATCTGCCGCACCATCGCATGATTGAGGGCGTTGATCGCCCTGGGCCGATTGAGCACGATCCGGCCCAGCCCGTCCCGCTTCTCGACAATTACCTCAGATTCAGAATTCACGTAGGTCACCCTGCCGTTCCACTATTTCCGACGACGCTCCGGGCGATGACCACCCGCATGATCTCGTTGCTGCCCTCGAGGATCTGATGGACCCGCAGGTCCCGGACGATCTTCTCGATTCCGTACTCGGCAAGATAGCCGTAACCGCCGTGCAGTTGCAGCGCCTTGTTGGCCACCTCGAAACCGGTGTCGGTGGCGAAGCGTTTGGCCATCGCACACAGTTCGACGACATCGGGAGCGCCGTCCTCGAGCGCGGCCGCCGCCCGCCACAGCAGGGTGCGGGCCGCCTCCAGTTCGGTGCGCATGTCGGCGAGCTGAAACTGCAGCGCCTGCGAGTCGATCAGCGGCGAACCGAACGCCTTCCGGTCCGTCAGGTAGGCGACGGCCCGCTCCAACGCGGTCTGCGCGCCGCCCACCGAGCACGCCGCGATGTTGAGCCGGCCACCGTTGAGGCCGGCCATCGCGATCCGGAAGCCACCGCCCTCGGAACCGAGCAGATTCGCCGCCGGCACCCGCACGTCCTCGAAGATCACCTGACGGGTGGGCTGGGCGTTCCAGCCCATCTTCACCTCGTTCGGCCCGAAGGACAGACCCGGCGACCCCTTGGGGACGATGAACGCCGAAATCCCCCGCGGCCCGCCCTCCCCGGTGCGGGCCATCACCACGTACACATCCGAGGTGCCGGCACCGGAGATGAACTGCTTGACCCCGTTCAGGACGTAGTCGTCGCCGTCGCGGACCGCCCGGGTACTCAGCGCCGCCGCATCCGAACCGGCACCCGGCTCGGTCAGGCAGTAACTGCCCAGCTGATCCATCGAACACAACCCCGGCACCCACGCGCGGCGCTGCTCGTCGGTGCCGAACCTGTCGATCATCCACGTGACCATGTTGTGGATGGAAATGTAGGCGGCGATCGACGGGCACCCCTTCGCGAGCTGCTCGAAGATGCGGGCGGCATCGACACGAGTGAGCTCGGATCCACCCACGTCCTCGCGGATGTAGATCCCACCCATCCCCAACGACGCCGCCTTACGCAGGACGTCCACCGGGAAATGCTTGGCCTGATCCCATTCCACGGCGTGCGGCGCGAGATGCTCGGCCGCGAAGTCGCGGGCAGTGTCGCTGATCGCCCGCTCGTCATCGGTCAAGGTGAACATGGAGTTCCGTTCAGTTCATGGTGGGGATGACGAAGTGGTTGGTCTGTTCCTTCTTGCCTGAGGGCCAACGCTGCGTCACGGTCTTGGTCTTGGTGTAGAAGCGGAACGAGTCGGGACCGTGCTGGTTCAGGTCGCCGAAGCCGGAGCGCTTCCAGCCGCCGAACGTGTGGTACGCGATCGGCACGGGGATCGGGACGTTGACGCCGACCATGCCGACGTTCACGCGGTTGGTGAAGTCGCGGGCGGTGTCGCCGTCGCGGGTGAAGATCGCGACGCCGTTGCCGTACTCGTGCTCGGTGGGCAGGCGGAGTGCTTCCTCGTAGTCCGCGGCACGGGCGACGAGCAGGACGGGTCCGAAGATCTCTTCCTTGTAGACGCGCATGTCGGTAGTGACCTTGTCGAACAGGGTCGCGCCGGCGAAGAAGCCGTTCTCGTGGCCCTCGAGGGTGAAGCCGCGGCCGTCGATGACGGCCTCCGCGCCCTCGTCGATGCCGATCTGGATGTAGCTGTTCACCCGCTCGAGGGCGTCCTTGCTGACGAGTGGACCGAAGTCGGCGGACTCGTCGTCGCTGCGGCCGATCGTGAGCTTGGCGACCCGTTCGGTCAGCTTGGCGACCAGCGCATCCGCCGTCTCCTCGCCCACCGGGACCGCGACGGAAATGGCCATGCACCGCTCACCCGCAGAGCCGTAACCAGCGCCGATGAGGGCGTCTGCCACCTCGTCGAGGTCGGCGTCGGGCATGATGATCGCGTGGTTCTTCGCGCCGCCGAAGCACTGGGCACGCTTGCCGTGGGCCGCGGCGGTCTCGTAGATGTACTGCGCGATCGGCGTGGAGCCGACGAAGCCGACAGCCTTGACGCGGTCGTCGGTGAGCAGGACGTCCACCACTTCCTTGTCACCGTTGACCACGTTGAACACGCCTGCGGGCAGACCTGCCTCGAGGAACAGCTCGGCCAGACGCAGCGGCACCGACGGGTCGCGCTCGGACGGCTTGAGGATGAACGCGTTGCCGGCGGCCAGCGCGGGGCCGGCCTTCCACAGCGGGATCATGGCCGGGAAGTTGAAGGGCGTGATGCCCGCGACGACACCGAGCGGCTGACGCATCGAGTACACGTCGATGCCGGTTCCGGCGGATTCCGTGTATTCACCCTTGAGAAGGTGCGGGGCGCCGAGTGCGAACTCGATGACCTCGAGGCCGCGCTGGATGTCGCCCTTCGCGTCGGGGATCGTCTTGCCGTGCTCGGACGACAGGAGGCGCGCCAGTGAATCCATCTCCTCCTGCGCGAGCTGGAGGAACTTCATCAGGACGCGGGCCCGCTTCTGCGGGTTGAACAGCGCCCATTCCCGCTGAGCATCCACCGCGTTCGCGATGATCGCCTCGGTCTCGGCCTTGTCGGCGAGAGGCACACGCGCCTGCACCTCACCGGTGTTGGGGTCGTAGACGTCGCCGAACTTGTTGGAGGCACCGGGGACGCGCTTGCCGCCGACGAAGTGGGATAGCTCTTGAACCATTGTGCGAACCCGTTTCTTGCTCGATGATGAAGGAGTTCCGAATATGTAGCCCATCCTATAGTTGGATGTCCATGTATGTCCAGACCATACGATCGATCATGCAGAGTCACTCTCCCGAGGAGCTGAACTTCGTCCGCATCCTCCGGACCAACCCGTGCATCACCACCATCCTGGACCGCGCACCCCAACTCGGCCTCTCGGAGTGGTACCTCACCGCAGGCGCCGTGTTCCAGACGGTCTGGAACCACCTCGACGGCCGCGACCCGCAGTCGGGAATCAACGACTACGACCTCTTCTACTTCGACGACAGCGACACCAGCCACGAGGCCGAAGACGACGTCATCCGCAAGGCCGGCGCACTGTTCGACGACCTCGACGTGCGTGTCGAGGTCAGAAACGAAGCACGGGTGCATCTTTGGTACGAAGACCACTTCGGCGTGCCCTCGACACCCTTCACCGACTGCAAGGACGCCATCGATCACTTCGCCTCCACCACCTGCTGCTACGGCATCCGGAGAACACCCAGCGGAGACGACGAGATCTACGCTCCCCACGGATTCGCCGACCTCTTCGACATGATCCTGCGCCCGAACCCCGTCCTCGCCCCGCGGGAGGTGTACGAATCCAAAGCCGCCCGGTGGCAGAGGGAATGGCCTCGCCTGACGGTGGTGCCGTGGCCGGAGTGAGCAGTCAGTGCTTCCGCACGATGTGCTCGGGCTCTCCCGGTTTCCAGATGGTGATGTCCATGTGGCCGTCGCCGACCTCCACTGCCGAGCCGCCGGTCAGGTCGGCTCGGTAGCAGTGATCGAATTCCTGCCCCCGGATGTCGAACCCGGTCTCGTCGAACAGCGCCTGCGCGAAACGCTGATGCAGGGCCTTGTCCTGGACGTCGTCGACGACACCCCACAGTTTCGCGTCGCCCTCCTTAACCTCGGTGTCGACGGTCGCGGTGTGCAGGCAGAAGCGCGGATCGCGAGCCAGATCCCGGAACTTCGTGGTGTTCGGCATTCCGGCGATCCACAACTGATTCTCGAAGAATCTCGGCTCGACCGGGCTGATCCGCGGGAATCCGTCGGAGCGAAGCGTGCCGAGCATGCAGAGGTTTCCGGTCGCCGCGTGTCTGCGGGAGAAGATAGCGGCAATCCGCGGAGCAGCTTCGGCGAACTCATTCCAGCTGGCCATGCCACGACCCTACGACGAATCCCGTGGCCGCTGGGTCAAGACGCCCGCAATTGCGCGATGAGCACCGCCTCGACCTCCGACTGTCGTGCCGCGGCCGGGAGCGGCGGGGCCGCCGATCGGTAGTGGTGCCCGGTCGCGGTACGCAGGTCGATGAAGTGGGTGCGCCCGGGCCGGTGTATCGGACGGGCAGCCCAGCCGGGCGCCTCTTTCGCGTAGTTGCATGCCTCGCAGAGCCCGGACCCGTTGTGCGCGCTGGTCGCCCCGTGCTTTCGGTGTGACCGGATGTGGTCGTGATGCCGGATCGGCGCATCGCACCACGGGGTGCGGCACGTCCGGTCGCGCAGGTCGATCAGCTTTCGCAGGCCCTTCGGGAACGTGCGCGACTGCGATTCCATCGCCGTCAACGCCCCCGACTGCGGGCACGAATACACCCGCTGCAACGACGTCTCCGCGTCGGCATCGACAGAATCGGCCACCAACTGCCGCGCAATCCCGGCCGGTACCGGCCCGAACCCCTGCAACTGCGCCGCCTCGTGCCCACCGGCCAGCAGAGTCTCGTCCGAGAGCACCAGATTCACCGCCACCGGAACACCCGCTGCCACCGACGCCCCGGTGCCGCGGTCGAACAACAAGTCCACCATCAGCTGATTGCGGGTGCGGCCACCGCTGTTGCCGGTCGCGATCAGACTGTCCGCATCCCGACCCAACGTCGCCTGCAGACACACCGCCCGCTCCACCGGCATCAGCACACTCAGATATGCCATCGAATCCGGCGCCGGCCGCGTCGTCACCCGACGCTCCGAGACCGCCGTGCGATGCCGGGCCACGACCGCCGCGGCATCGAGTTCGACCGCCAACGCTTTCGCCCGCGCGATCAGACCCCGGTCGCCGACGCCGTCGAGGGTGGCTGGGCCCGAGCACAACCGGCGGTCCACGATGCCCCGATCCGTCGCCGACAGGCACGCCGTCTCCCGCACGAGCAGTGTGGCTCGCCATTCGTTCAACCGGCCCGACCGCAACAGGGCCAGGGTGTGCGGCATCTCGTGCACCAACGCCCGCGCGAACCCGAGATGCCGACCACCGCGGTTCGGGGATTCCTTGCGCGCCAAAGCAATCTGCGAGGCAATGCCGCGGTCCCACTCCACCCGCGGCAACCCGGCAGCCTTGCGGTCCGCACGGATAGACGTGGCGACGCCGTCGGTGATCACCGCCTGCACCGCACACCCGACCGACTTCAACGTCTCGATCGCGTCGAGCAGATCGATGCCCAACCCCGCATCGCCACTCGCCGCCTCGGCACATTGCAACCGCGCCGTGAATGCGCGCACTTCCTCGAGAAGTAGTGCCCCCACAACCAACCTCCCCCAAGGCCGTTAGAATGTATGTTCGATTCTAGCAACAGCCCTTGCCCCGTGGCAATAGTCCGCGTTGACTCATCAGAAATGCCCGCGTAGTCCATCCGTCGCCTCACCTGAAAATGCCGGCGTAGCGGTCACCTCTGCAGAGTTGTTGCTGCTCAATCAGATTTGGGTGCTGCAGTCGCAGCTGACAAACTCCTTCTACGTGCCGCAGAAACTGGCGTCGAAAGAACGTGACGGCGCGAAGGTGATCAAGAAGTACGAGATCGCCACCACTCCACATCGTCGTGCAGACCAGCCCGAGGCCGTCACTGGAGAGGACAAGCAATCCTCGCCGACAGATACTCCCGATCAACCCCACCGCCATCCAACGTCAAATACAGGCATTGACCACCGAGCTCATCGCCACCGCCACGAACACACCAACGAGAGAAGCCGCTGCCACGGGGGCATTTCTGGATGAGTCAACGAATCAGACTTCGCGGACATCGTGACATGAGGCAACAGGGAGCCACCGAAATCAGAGCCCCAGCGCCGCGGCCGCTGCCAGCGCGAGGGTTTCGTCGACGGCATCGTAGCCGCCGGACCCACCACCCGGTCCGCCGCTGTCGGCGACGCTGCGGCGGGCGGAGAGGTGCACGGCGTCGACCCCGGTGCCCGCGACCGCGGCGATGTCCTCGACGCGGATCCCGCCACCTGCCATCACTTGAATTCGCCCGTGCGCGTGAGCGACCATGCCGGACAGAGCTTCGAGACCGTCGATGCACCGCGGTGCTCCGCCCGAGGTGAGAACCCGGATGATGCCCGACCGCGCGAGCGTGTCGACGGCGGTCGCCCTGTCGGCGACGACATCCATCGCACGATGGAACGTGACCTCGACCGTGTACGGGTCGATGCCGTCGAGCAGGCGGCGCAGAGCGTCGCGGTCGACGGACATGTCGGGAGTGAGTGCGCCGAGCACGACCCCGGAGGCGCCTGCGCTCACCGCGGCCAGGACGTCGCGAGCCATGACGGCGATCTCGTCGGCGTCGTAGACGAATCCACCGGGCCGGCAACGGATCAGCGGGTGCACCGCGATCCCCTGGGCCGCGATCGCTTCGATCATGCCGATGCTCGGCGTCAACCCGCCGGTCGCGCCGAGTGCGGTGCACAACTCGACGCGCACCGCGCCGGCACGTCGTGCGATCCGGGCGCCCGCGACATCCTGGACCGCCAATTCGAGTACGGGTGTCATCTAGAACGACTGCCAGGAAGGCTTGTGTTCCAGCGCATACCGGTAGTAGTCGGCGAGTTGCAGCTTGCTCGCTGCGGCTTCGTCGATCACGACGGTCACGTGCCGGTGCAGCTGCATCACCGATGCCGGGCAGAACGCGGAGAGCGGACCTTCCGCGGCTGCGGCGATCGCCTCGGCCTTGCCCTTGCCGAACGCGATCATCACCAGGTGCCGGGCCTCGCTGATGGTGCCCAGACCCTGGGTGAGGACGTGGTGCGGGACGTCGTCGACGCTGTCGAAGAACCGCGCGTTGTCGAGGCGGGTCTGCTCGGTGAGTGTCTTGACGCGGGTGCGTGAGGTCAGCGCGGAGCCCGGCTCGTTGAAGCCGATGTGGCCGTCGGTCCCGATGCCGAGAAGCTGCACGTCGACGCCGCCTGCCTCGGCGATGGCTGCGTCGTACCGCGCACCTTCCTCGGCGATGTCGGGCGATTCGCCGTTCGGGCTGAGCACACGATCGGTGTCGAGGTTGACGTGGTCGACGAACTCCGAGCGGATCACCGAGAAGTACGACTGGTCATGGCTTTTCGGAAGTCCGACGTACTCGTCCAGCAGGAAGGCTCGTGCTCGCGAGAAGTCCAGTCCGGACTCACGGTGCCTGCGTGCGAGTTCCCGGTAGCTCCCGAGCGGGGACGAGCCGGTCGCGAGGCCCAGCGTCGTCGGACCGCGTCGCACGTACCCCTCGACGATGTCGGCGACGGTCGAGCTGATCTCCGACGGCGTCTGCCGGATTACGATTTCCATGCGAGTCCTTCCGTTTCGGCGGGCATTCCGCCGACGAACACGCCGCGGGGGCGCAGTTGGTGATCGGTCACGACGATATCGGCGCGGCGGCCCGGGGCCAGGGTGCCGCGGTCGGACTCCAGGCCGAGCAGCCGGGCGGGAGTCCTGGTGGCGGAAGCGACGGCGTCGACGAGTCCGATGCCGCTGTCCACGACTGCGGTGCGCACCACGTCCAGCAGCCGTGCTGTGCCGCCCGCGATGGCCCCCTCGGACCCGTCGGCGGTCGCGAGCCGGGCCACACCGTGCGCGACGCGCACGTCCAGGGGCCCGAGCTGGTAGTCGCCGTCCGTGACACCGGCGGCGGCCATGGCGTCACTGACGAGGACGATCTGGTCGGGCCCGACGGTATCGAACACCATCGACACGGTCTCGGGCGCGAGATGCACTCCGTCCGCGATCAATTCGACGACGATGTCGCCGCGACCGGCCGCGGCCAGGAACGCGGCCACCGGTCCCGGCGCGCGGTGGTGCAGCGGCGGCATCGCGTTGAAGAGGTGGGTGGCGGTCAGTGGGCCGCCGGCGGCGTCGGCGATCCTCGCGGACGTGGTCGCCGCGTCGGTGTCGGTGTGGCCGAGGCTGGGTAGCACGTCACGCCGTCGCATCGCGGCGAGAAGTTCGCCGAAGTGCGCGGTCTCCGGCGCGAGCGTCATCGACCGGACGGTGCCACGCGCGGCGTCGCAGATCCTTTCGAACAGATCGGGATCGCCCGGGATCACGGACGCGGGATCCTGCGCGCCGCACCGGGCACCGGAAATGAACGGGCCCTCCAGGTGGATCCCGAGGAGCTCACCGCGTTCCACCAGATCGGCGAGAATCCTGGCCTGCCGGAGCAGGTCCTGCTCCCCCGCCGAGACGAGGCTGCCGAGCAGTCCGGTGGTGCCGTGCTCGCGGTGATGGTCCGCGGCCTGCCTTGCCCCGTCTGCGTCGGTGTTGGGAAATCCCGTGCCGGCGCCGCCGTGGCAGTGCAGGTCGATCAGACCCGGCAGCAGTATCGACGAACTCGGTTCCGGCAGCGGCACCTGTCCGCGGTACTGCACCGCGGACCCGACCCAGGAGATTCGGTCGCCGTCGGTGGTCACCACGCCGTCGGCGATGACGCCGTCCTCCACGACGACCTCGCCCCGCAGGATCATCGAGACGCTCCGGACGCGAGCGCGGCGACCGCCGATCGTGCGGACTGCGGGGACCGTGCGCCGCGTGCGGCGGCGGCCATGTCCCGGCACAGGCCGAGGTCGGTGGCGGCCAGACTGGCACGCACGGCACCCAGCGACGGGGCCACCATCGACAGGCTGGTGACGCCCAACCCGACCAGCACCGGCGCCAGCGCGGGATCGGACGCGGCCTCCCCGCAGACGCCGACGGGTGCGCCTGCCTCCGCTCCTGCCGCGCCGACCAGGCCGATCAGGTCCAGGACGGCGGGCTGCCACGGGTCGAGCAGTGGCGCGAGACTGCCCGCCATCCGGTCCGCGGCACACGTGTACTGGCTCAGGTCGTTGGTCCCGATACTGACGAAATCGAGGTGCTCGAGCAGGTCGCGTGCACGCAGCGCTGCCGAGGGGATTTCGATCATGGCCCCGACCGTGGCGATACCGGCTGAGCGGGCGAGCGCGGCGAAGCCCTCCGCTTCCTCCGCCGTCGCCACCATCGGCGCCATCACCCACAGGTCCGCGCCGGTGGTGGCCGCCGCGGCGCCGAGCGCCTCCAACTGGGTGGCCAGGACGTCCGGGTAGACGGTGCCGACCCGCAGCCCCCGCACGCCGAGTGCCGGGTTCTCCTCCGCGCCGAGGTCGAGGAACGGCAGTGGTTTGTCGGAGCCGCTGTCGAGGGTCCGGACCACCACCTTGCGTCCCGCGAACTGCTCCAGCACCGACGTGTAGGTGGCGATCTGTTCGTCGAGGGTGGGCGCGATCCGCCTGCCGAGGTACAGGAATTCGGTGCGGAACAGCCCGACGCCCTCGGAATCCGCGGTGGCGTCGCGGGTGGCGTCGTCGACGGTGCCGATGTTGACGAGCAGTCCGACGGGTGCCCCGTCCCGGGTGCGGCCGGGTCCACTCGTGGCCGTGACCCGCGCTCGCGCCTCCGCGACCTGCTCGGCCACCTCTGCCTGCCGAAGGTCGCCGGGGTCGACGACGATCTCGCCGGTCGTCCCGTCGAGCACCACCGGTCTTCCCTCGACCAACCGGTCGAGGTCGGCGCAGTTCACGATCGCCGGCAGACCGAGGGATTTCGCCAGGATCGCAGTGTGGCTCGTCGGCCCGCCCTCGGCGGTGAGCAGACCGACCACGTCGCTGCCGCCGAGCATCGCGGTGTCCGCGGGCGACAGGTCCCTGGCGACGAGAACGAACGGGTACCCGGGATCGGGGATGCCGGGCATCGGCACTCCCAGCAGCACCGCGACCGCGCGATGCCCGAGGTCACGCAGGTCCGCGACGCGTTCGGCCAGGTACCCACCGAGGGCCTCGAGTTTGGCGCAGTAACCGTCGAACGCGACGCTCACGGCGTGTGCCGTCGGCATGCCGGCGCGAAGGTTCTCCTCGGCGGCGGACACGATTCCCGGGTCGCGGGCCATGGCCGCCGACACGAGCAGGATCTCGGACGCGACGCCGTCCACCTGGGCGGCGCGGGCTTCGAGGTCGCCGGACACGGTCGCGAGGGCGTCCCGCGCACGGGCGGACTCGGCCGTGATCGATTCGCCGACAGGGTCTTCGGCCGACGTCGCGACCGGTGTCCCGAACGCGAGCCAGGGTGCGCAGACCAGCCCCGGACTCACCCCGAGGCCGTGTACGAGAAGTTCCGTAGCCGTCGACATCAGGCGGCGTCGAGGTCGGAGGCGAGCAGGTCTGCGAGGCGGTCGAGGGCCTCCTCGCTGCCCTCCCCTTCCGCGGTGATCGTCACCTCGGTACCGAATTCGGCGCCGAGGGTCATCACCGCGAGCATGCTGCCTGCGTCCACCGGCGCGGACTCGCCGACCGCGATCTGCACTGCGACCGGTACCGCCGCGGCGGCCTGAGTGAACTTCGCAGCGGGGCGGGCGTGCAGTCCGACCTTGGAACCGATGAGGACCGTTCGTGTAGCCATGCTCACTGACCTGCCTTTTCCGTGTCGGCGTTGGTGTCGGCGTTCGTTTCCGCGTCGTCCTCCCGGCCGGGAGTGCGCAGGTTCCACTTCTTGATGACGAAGCTGAACAGGACGTAATAGATGACCGCGTACCCGAGCCCGATGGGGATCAGCATCCACGCGTTGGTGGCCTTGCCGAAGTTGAGCACGTAGTCGAAGAAGCCTGCGGAGAACGTGAATCCGTCGTGGATGCCGAGGGCGTTGACGAGCGCCATCGACGTGCCGGTGAGAAACGCGTGGATCAGGTACAGCGGCCAAGCCACGAACATGAACGCGAATTCGAGGGGCTCGGTGATGCCGGTGAGGAACGCCGTCAGCGCGGTGGAGAGCATGATCCCACCCACGACCTTCTTCTGCGACGGCCGGGCGTTGCGCCAGATCGCCAGTGCGGCAGCGGGAAGGGCGAACATCATGATCGGGAAGAAGCCGGTCATGAAGATGCCTGCGCTCGGGTCGCCGGCGAAGAACCGGTTGAGGTCGCCGCGGACCAGCTCACCGCTCGCGTCCTGGTAGTCGCCGACGAGGAACCACACGGTGGAGTTCAGGATGTGGTGCAGTCCGGTCGGGATGAGCAGGCGGTTGGCCATGCCGTAGACGCCGCCACCGACGACGGAGTTCTCGGCGACGGTCTCGCCCACCCACGTCAGTGCGGAGTTGAACGCCGGGTACAGGAACGCCATGAGGACACCGACGACGAGACCGGTGACGGCGGTGAGGATGGGAACGAGCCTGCGCCCGTTGAAGAATCCGAGGTAGTCGGGCAGTTTGGTGCGGTAGAACCGCTGCCACAGAATCGCGGACAGCAGACCCATCACGATGCCTGCGAGCACACCGTAGTTGATCAGCGCCTGGTCGCCGTTCGGATCGGTCTTGCCTTCGAGGACGACCGGCGACATGGCCTCGAACACGCCGTTGATGACCATGTATCCGACCACGGCGGCCAGGGCGGTGGAACCGTCGGCTTTCTTGGCCCATCCGATGGCGATACCCACCGCGAAGATGAGGGGCAGCCAGGTGAACACTGCCTGGCCGGCTGCGGAGATGACGGACGCGGCGGTGTGCATCGGCTCGAACCGGCCGAGGAGGTCGTCCTGGCCGAGCCGCAGCAAGATGCCGGCCGCGGGAAGTACCGCGATCGGCAGCATCAGGCTGCGCCCGAGGCGCTGTAACCCGGCAAACACCGCTGATTCCTTTTTCGGGCTGTCTACGACAGTCATATCGGCCTTCTCTGTGCGCTTCGGTCGCCGAATCGGCGTCTGGTGAGTCCCGAAACCGGTGGCGGCGAGCGCGTCGTACGGCTTCGGGAAAACTATTGTGGACCAGCACCCCCAACGGGTACTGTCCGGTCATAACCAGTTGCTAGTTTGACCAGGTGAGCACAGGATGTCAACAGGCAAATGTGATCCAGCTAACCCGTCCGACACCATTCACCTGCGGCTCGAACACGAACTACGAGGGAGAACCGATGTCCAAAGCGGACGCAATCATCAGCGGCCTCGGCGGTGCCGACAACATCGTCGAGATCGAGGCCTGCATCACCCGGCTGCGCACCGAGGTCAAGGACGGCGCCAAGGTCGACGAGGCCGCGCTCAAGGCCGCAGGCGCCCACGGCGTGTTGAAGGCGGGCAGCGTCGTCCAGGTCATCGTCGGCCCCGAGGCGGACACGCTGGCCGAGGACATCGAGGACATCCTGTGAGCCTGTCCGTGCAGGCTCCACTGCCCGGCCGCGTGCTCGCCCTGGCCGACGTGCCCGACCCCGTGTTCGCCGGACAGATGGTGGGTTCCGGAGTCGCGATCGAGCCGGCGCGTGACCGCGGCGCCCTCGACGTGCTCGCGCCGATCTCGGGCAAGATCCTCAAATTGCACCCGCATGCGTTCGTCATCCTCGGCTCGGCGGGCGGCGGTGTGCTGGTGCACCTGGGAATCGACACCGTGAAGCTGAAGGGCGAAGGGTTCACCCTGCTGGCAGCGGAAGGCGACGACGTCGACGCCGGCGACCCCGTGGTGCGGTTCGATCCGACCGAGATCGACGGCACCGGATACTCCGCCATCTGCCCGGTCGTCGTCATGGATTCCAAGCCGGATTCGGTGTCCACCGACACCATCGGGTCCGACGTGGCCACCGGCGACGCCCTGTTCGACTGGACGGCGCCGTAGAAACATCGACGTGGTGCGGGTCGGCAAGGAAGCGCCGGCCCGCACCCTTGTTGTCCGGGCGCCAACGTTGTCCAGTGCCAGCGACCTGCTCGACTCTGTAACAGACCGGTCGGTCCGAACGATCAAGGTGCCGAGACGATATGCCGACAACAAGGAGCGAGAACTATGGGTTCGTCTGAAATTTTCACCGATCTGGTCGCCTGGGGTGCCGAGGGTTTTCTGAACGGAAACCCGGTGCAGTCGGCAGTGGGTGCCGTGCTGTTCCTGGGGCTGGGACTCTGGGACCTCGTCACGGGTGCACCCATCGTCATCTGACCGGCCAGACGCTCGACAACGGAGGTACACGATGACATCGCCCATGGAGTCCGTCCCCCAGCTGTCCACGCTCGTCGGGTCCTGGACATTGGACCCCGCTCGCACCTCGATCACTTTCCACACCAAGGCGTTATGGCTACTCCCGGTCACCGGGACGTTCCACGCCGTCGAGGGCGCCGGAACGGTCGGCGACGACGGACGTATCACCGGAACTCTGGTCGTCGACGCCGCCTCCGTGAACACCGAGAACGCCACACGCGACAAGCATCTGCACTCCGCCGACTTTTTCGACGTCCAGAAGTACCCCACCATCATCTTCACCGTGACAGACGCACGCCCCGCCGAACCGGGACACCTCCATCTCGACGGCGATCTGACCGTTCACGGCCAGACTCGACCGCTCACCGTCCCAGCCCAGGTCGTCGCCACGGAGGACACCGCGACGATCACCGCCGAAGTGCACCTCGACCGCAGCAGCTGGGGCCTGACCTACACGAAAAAGGGCTCCCTGCTCGCCACCCGCGTCGTGATCAAGGCGCACTTCAGCAAATCCTGATGACGCGGACGGAACGACCGCGGCCGTATTCGGTGGCTCAGACGCTGCGCTGAGCCCGCTCCCCCTGGACTTCCATCTGGAGTTGATAGCGATCGGACCGGTACCAGCTGCGGGTGTGCTCGACCGGTGTGGGGCCGCTGAAGGACACCCGGTCGAAGTACATCACCGGGGCGCCCTTCTTGATGCCGAGCAACGTCGCGATCTCCTGGCTCGCCCCGTCGGCGCTCACGGTCTGCTCCGCCCGGTCGATCGGCATGCCGTACTTGTCGGCGGTCGCACGGTAGATCGAGCCGGTGAGGTCGAGGTCCAGCAGGCCCGGAAGCAGTGCGGCGTTGAACCAGCCGTCGTCGACGCTGACCGGTTCGCCGTCCGCCAGCCGCAACCGTTTGACGTGATAGGCGCTGGTGTCCGGGGCGATGCGCAGCGCCTTCGCGGTGGCCTCCGGCGCCGCGTCCTCCTCGCTCTGGAGCACCACCGTCGTCGGCTTGTGGCCCTGCGCCCGCATCTCCTCCGTGAACGAGGCCAGGTGGAGTTTCGACTGCACCGGACGATGC
Organism: Rhodococcus mengyinensis; assembly: GCF_048381435.1. Lineage (NCBI taxonomy): Bacteria > Bacillati > Actinomycetota > Actinomycetes > Mycobacteriales > Nocardiaceae > Rhodococcus > Rhodococcus mengyinensis. The sequence continues at coordinate 14,928 of NZ_JBLWIT010000140.1, forward strand.
GCCACGAACGTGCCCTTGCCACGCACCCGCACCAGGTGACCCTCGTTGACGAGCTGCCCGATCGCCTCACGAACCGTGATCCGACTGACGCCGTAGTCCTGCATCAGTTTTCGTTCACTCGTCATCAGGTCGCCGGGCTGAAGTTCCTTGGTGCACTTGTGCAGCAGGATGGCACGGAGTTGCTCGTGCTTCGGAATCACGCTGTCGCGTAGATGTACGGGCATCATTCCGGCGGCTCCAGCTCTGTCAGTGGTGGGACACATCGGATCAGGCAGTCGGACTGCAAAGGTCCCGTCCGGTCCGGTCCAACCACGAGAATACGTGATCCGGACGCTCCGGCCTACCGTGCGGCCTCGGCCAACGCCTCCAGATACTTGCGCGTCATCACCCGCTGCACGACCCGGCCGGCGGGTCCACCGAGCCGGGTGAACCACCGATCCGGTGTGGAGAACGCCGAGATGGTGGCGAGCACGGTGCCGTCCGGCCGCTGTTCGACGACGAAGCTCTCCTCGCCGCGCTCGGGGTGGCCCGGCAGCGTCCCATAGGCGAATCCCTTCCGGTTCGGTTCGTCGAGCACGTAGACGACGCGGCAGGAGAACGTCAGCCGAAACGGACCGATGCCCCATCGCAGTTCGACCGACGTGCCGGGCGCGGCCGTCGGAGCGTCGGCCCGTACGTCGAGCCCGGCGCCGCGGTGCATCCCCCAGGTACACAGGTGGGTGGCGGCTGCGTCGAATGCGTCTGCCCCGTAACCGATCACCTTCCGCTCGGTCAGATGGTGATATCCCGGAGGGAAGGGAACGTGGCGGCTCGCACCCACCTCGGGGTACGTGAACGCAGGCAGGTCGTCTCGGGAGGTACTGATGGCGGGATCCTCTCGGTCCGGACGTCACGAGCAGGTGGGAAGGCACGTTACCCGGCGCACGGTCTCGAGCCCGTCAGGGGTCCCCGGCCAGTGCCGCGCCACGACTTGCGGACCTGCGCGGCGAACCACCGAACGAAGCGTGAGGCCGATGACGATTACGTCGTCGGCGTATCCGATGACGGGGACGAAATCGGGTATCAGGTCGATCGGAACCGCGAGATAGGCCAGCAGCAGGACGAGCCGGACGCGCACACCCCGGGGCAGGTCCGGATCGGCGGCGAGCCGGCGCAGGAGACGGAGCAGGTCCGGCAGCACCCGGATCGCCTCCCCGATCCCGGTGCCGTCGGGTCTCGATCGCCACAGCACGAGCGCCAGTACCACCCAGACGGCCAGCAGGCCCGCTGCCGCGCCGATCAGGACGGGCCATGCCGCCGCCCACACCTGCCCCGCATCCATACGGCCGCGCCTATTGCTCCGACCGGACCGCGGGACGGATGTTCTGGTCCGCGAGCGCACCGTCCGATCCCAGGAGGCCACGGAGGTTGTGTAGTTCCCGCCGGAGGTTGGTGCGGGCCTGCTGCTCACTCGATTCGGGCCAGAACAGCCCCGCGAGACGGGTCCTGGACTGAGCGAGACCGGCATGCAGCACGAGGTAGGCCAGCAACGCGATCGCCCGTGACGAGATGGGGCCGACCCTGACATCTTCCGGGTTCGATACGCGCTGTTCGCCGAGCAGGTAGACCGTCAACATGACTGACCAGCTCCCGGTCGCGGAACGAGGCGAGCTTCCGCGTCCTCATCATCGCACGGTCAGCGGAAGTGCTGGTACAGCGCTTTCAGCTCCCGGATCGCGGCGTCCACCGCACGCTCGTCCTCACTGACCGATCGGATCGCCTTCCGCAACAGCAGCGGGTCGAGGTCGTCGATCGCCGCCCGGAAGTCGGCGTCGGGCAGGGCGGGCAGCGGGGACTCGTCACCGAACCAGTCGTCGACGTCCGCGTCGGAGGAATCGCCGCCGACGCCGTCGATCAGCATGTCCAGGTCGACGCCCCGCAACGTCAGGATTTCGAGCGGGTTCTCGTCGATGCGTTCGGTGGTGAGGTACGCGACCGCCGCCGCATGCTTGCAGGGCCAGCCGTCGTCCGGGCAGGTGCAGTCGTAATTCAGCGCGGACGCCCCGGCGGGCAGCAGCAGGGGTCCGAGAACCTCCGGAACTCCGCCGCCCGCCAGCATCGCGAGACTGCCGGGTTGCCGACGCACCAGCGCGACGAGTTCCGCGACCTCCGCGTCGTCGAGGCGATCGATCGAGACGGTCGCGACGAACGGCTGGAGCTGACTGCCCTGGACCTCCCCCGTCACCATCCCTGCGGCGATCTCGAGCGAGATCACCTGACCGCTGCGCGCGTAGCTTCGCCCACGGCTCATCCGGCCCTTGTCGGCGACGAACTCGATGATGTCCACGAACTCGCGGCCCCACCACGTGCGCCCGAACGATCCGCGCTGGGACCGTGCCTCCAGCCCGCCCGTCACCGGTCGACGCTTGCCGTACTGACCGAAGTGGGGCCCCGGTCGCCGATTCGTCATTCGCCCACCGCCTCGTCGCCGAGCCGGAGCAGTTCGCCCAGTTGTTCGGTGCTCATCTCCGTCACCCAGTTCTCGCCCGTCCCGACGGCGAGATCGGCCAGCTCCTGCTTGGTGGCGATCATCGCGTCGATCCGCTCCTCCAGGGTGCCGACGCACACGAGCTTGCGCACCTGCACGTCCCGCCGCTGACCGATCCGGAACGCCCGGTCCGTGGCCTGGTTCTCGACCGCCGGATTCCACCACCGGTCGAGGTGGACGACGTGATTGGCCGCGGTGAGGTTCAAACCCGTCCCGCCCGCCTTCAGCGAGAGCATCATGATCGGCGGCCCGTCGTCGCCCTGGAACGAGGCCACCATGTCGTCGCGTTTCTGCTTGGAGACGCCCCCATGCAGAAACGGCACGGGAGTACCGAACCGCTCCGCGAGGTACGGGGTCACGAGGTCGCCGAATTCCCGGAACTGGGTGAACAGCAACGCCTTCTCGCCGTCCGCGACCACGGAATCCAGGATGTCCTCGACGAGCCCCAGCTTGCCGGAGCGGTGCTGTCCGCGCCGCATCACCGCCGACCCGTCGCGCAGGAAGTGCGCCGGGTGGTTGCACACCTGCTTCAGTTTCGTCAGGGCGGCGAGGACGGCGCCCTTGCGCTTCATCCCCTTCTTGTCCTTGATCTGCGCCATCATGTCGTCGACCACCGCCCGGTACAGCGCGGCCTGCTCCGCGGTGAGGTTGGCGCGGACCGTCATCTCGAACTTGTCGGGGAGGTCGGCGATGACCGCGGGATCGGTCTTGACCCGGCGCAGCACGAACGGGGACGTGACCGCACGGAGCCGGGCGACGGCCGTCTCGTCCTGCTCCCGCTCGATCGGCACCACGAAACGCTTGCGGAACATCGCCTCCGAACCCAGGATGCCCGAATTCGCGAAGTCGAGGATCGAGCGCAGTTCGTCGAGGCGGTTCTCGACCGGAGTGCCCGTCAGCGCGACGCGGTGCGCCGCCGGAATGCTCCGCGCCGCCCGCGCCTGCGACGTCTTCGCGTTCTTGATGTGCTGCGCCTCGTCCAGAACGACACGCCGCCAGTCCTGCTCCTTCAGGTGCGCGACGTCGCGGGCCAGCAGCGCATACGTGGTGATCACCAGATCGCTCTGCGCAACGGCGGCGGTGAACTCCGCACCGCTCAGCCGCTGCGGACCGTGGTGGACGAGCACCCGCAGCGAGGGAACGAAGCGCGCCGCCTCGCGCTGCCAGTTCCCGACCACCGACATCGGACACACCAGCAAGGTGGGCGTGGGCGCCTTCTCGTGTGCCAGCAGCGCCAGCAACTGCAGCGTTTTGCCGAGACCCATGTCGTCGGCGAGAACGGCCCCGAGGCCGAGGCGGCTCATGAACACCAGCCAGTCGAGCCCCCGCTTCTGGTACGGGCGCAGCGTCGCGTCCAACCCGTCCGGGGCCGGCACGTCCTGCGGCTTCGTGTCGCCGTCCAGCAACGCGGCCGCCCAGCCGGTGGCCGTGACCTCCTCGACGGGAAGATCGGACAGATCGTCCGCGATCAGGTCCTTCAGCAGGTCCACGATGGCCCGGTCGCCGCTGGCGTGCCGCTCCGCCACGTAGCGCGCGGCGCGGGAGAGCACCTCCTGATCCGCCCGGACCCACTCACCACGCAGCCGCACGAGATCGCTCTTGGAGTTGACCAGCCGATTCATCTCCGCGGCGGTGAGCACCGTGTCGCCGAGTGCCAGCTCCCAGTTGTACTGCACCAGCTGGTCTTTGCCGACGGCCCGGTTCTCCGCGCTCGCCGGAGTGCTCGGCGAGCTCACCCGCAGACGCATCGACGGCGACGCCACACTCCACGCCCGCGGCAGCAGCAGGCTGATGCCCTTCTCCTTCAACGCCGCCGCACCGTGCCCCACGAGGTCGATGACCACGGCGGTGGGCAACATCAGGTCCAGGCTGTCGGGATCAGTGGGAACATCCTGCAGTCGCGGGTAGGCGGCCACGGCCTCCGTCAGCTTGCGCACCCCGATCTGCAGGCGACTCGCCTCCGTGCGGTGCAGCGGAATCGGCACCGGCGCTTCGCCTTCCGGACGAAGACAGACCTCCAGTCGCCACAGCACCGTGTCCGGGTCCCAATCCCCCTCCACGTCCACGTCTTCCGGCTCGAGGAGCCGCAGCACCAGTTCGGGCTCGTCCACCTTGAGGCTGTCACGCCACCCGTCCAGCGAGCCCGACAGCTGGGCGGTGCCCTCGGCGAACTGGTCACCCCGCACGAGCGCGTCGATCAGCGGATGATCCACGTCGCTGCCGGAATCGTCCGGGTGCCTGCGTTCGAGGACACGGCGGGCGACGGGGTCGGTCAGCTCGGTGACCATGTCGTCGAGCACGGCCCTGGGGGTCGTGCCGTGACGCTGGACCGGCGGCATCGCGACGGCCAGCTCCGTGAGCCACGCACGCTGCCGTTCACCGCCGAGCAGCCGCCAGCGCGGCCACCAACCGCCCTCCGCCCGGTGCACCTCGGGCACCACCCGCCCGGCCCGCGCCCACCGCTCGACACCGCGGGCGACGTGGGCGAGGTAGCGCAGATCCCCGGCGACCCGGGGGTCGCGGGCCGACACCGACAGCAGGAACTCCGTCGCATCCGGTGGTGCGAGCGCGACCGCGGCCCACTCGAGCATCTCCGGCCCCGACGGTGTCGGCATCGGCACCTTCACGTGATGCCGGAACTTCCGTGCCAGCACCCGCCCGACCGCATCCGTCGGCTCCGGGGCGGCCGGATTCCGGTCCTCAACCCACAGCATGAGACCCGATCCCGGTGTCCAGAGGCCGTGCAGCATGCACCCATCCAAGCAGGCGCGACCGACAGCGCGTGAAGTCCCTGCTCGAGACATGTAACCCTCGACGATATTCCACCGATGAACGAGTTGGCGGCTGTCCACGCCGGTAACTCACCGGGATCGCTGCCGAACGTGATCGCAGTGATCGGAGGAAGTCGAAATGGACATGGAACAGATCTTGGAAGTTCTCGTTCAACTCATCCAGGTCCTCGGACCGTTGATGGGTGGTGGCGGAGGCACAGGCTCGCTGGGCTCCTGAGAAATCCGCACGGAGGCCCGCCGGAAGATTGTCGCCGGCGGGCCTTCTGCCTGCCTGAACCCGGAGTCCCGATCGTGATAGGACTGTGGGCGTGAGCATGGCATACGGCTTCAGCGAGTACGGCGGCCCCGAGACGCAGCAGTTCTTCGACGTCCCCGTTCCCTCCCCCGGCCCCGGACAGTTGCTGGTCGCCGTCCACGCGGCCGGCGTGAATCCCGCCGATTGGAAGGTGCGGGCGGGCACGCGCAAGGACACCGTCCCCGTCACCCTTCCCGCCGTTCTGGGCCGGGAGGTCGCCGGTGTGGTCGCGGATGTCGGCCCCCGGGTGACCGGCTTCGCGGTCGGCGACGCCGTGTTCGGCGCGACCGCCACCGGATTCGGCGGATACACCGAGTACACCCTGCTCAACACGGCCTCGGCGGCGCACAAGCCCGACCCGGTCTCGTTCGCGGACGCGGCCACGCTCCCCGTCGCCGCGGGAACCGCGTACGACGCGCTGACCACCCTGGACCTGGCGCCCGGCAGTCGGTTGCTCGTCGTCGGTGCGGGCGGCGGCGTGGGGGTGGCGGCGCTGCAGTTGGCCGCGGCGCGGGACGTCACGGTGATCGGCGTCGCGAGCGAGAGCAAGCGGGAGGTCGTCGAATCGCTCGGTGCCACCTGGGTGGCGTCCGGAGACGGACTGGCCGCACGCCTACCCGGCCCGGTCGACGCCGTCTTCGACCTCGTCGGCGGTGACGCGCTCGCCGAGGCCGCGCGGGTGGTCGCGGATCCGGCGGCGATCATCAGCGTCGGCGACTCGCTCGCCGCGCGCGATCTCGGCGGCTCGGGAGTGGAACGGCGTCGAACGTCCGCGGTGTTCGCGGAGGTGGCCGCACTGGTGGCGGACGGGACCCTGGACCCGCGGGTCGCCCACCGATTCCCGTTCGCACACGCCGGTGACGCTCTCGCCATGGTCGAGTCCGGTCACACGAGCGGCAAGGTCGTGATCGAGTTCGGTGAGCAGGTCTGGCTTTCACCCGTTCCGAGGTAGATGCTGGAGAGACGTAACTGCCGGACACTCGGGAGTCGGTCATGAGCATCCTGATCCAGGTTCTCGAACAGGGGTACGCGCTCACCACTCCGTGGGAGCAACGGAAGTACGCCTTCGTCGATGCCACGCACATCGTGACGATTCGACTGGACGGACAGTCGGGCGTGTGGCTCGACGGGATGAAACACGGTGAGGCACACAGGCTTGCGGTCACCCCCACCCCCAGCGAGGCGATCTTCTTCCTCCTCCGCACCCTCGACCTGCTCGCCGAGTGCAGGCAGAGCGGAGGTTCCTGGGTGATCGGCCACGACGGAACGCACCTGTCGTCGATCGCCGCTGTGCGCCTGCCCTTCACTTGACCTGTCGGGGGCCCGGTGCATACTCCCCCGTGGTAGGGGGAGATGGGTCGAGCGCCGGGGGACGCATGAGACTTCTGTACGTGGCCGCGTGGCTGGCGGCGATCCTGACGGTCTGCGGTTGCGGGGTGTCGCTTCTCGACCTCAGCGGCCCCGGCCCCGCTCCGGGCAGTCCGCCCCGCGCACACATCGAGGAGTTGCTCGGCCGGGTCGCGACGGTCGAGTCCCGTCCGCACCCCGGCGGATACCAGCGCGGGTGTTCCGGCAAGGAGTTGTGTGTCTTCGGCCCGGCCTGGACCGACGACCAGGACGCCGCGGCCGGCCACGACGGGTGCGACACCCGCAACAACGTTCTCGCGCTCGATCTCCGCTCGGTGGCGTTCCGCGACGGCACCCGCGACTGCGTAGTGCTGAGCGGGGTCCTCGCCGATCCGTATTCCGGCGAGGTGCTCCAATTCGACCGAGCCGACGCCAAAGCCGTTCAGATCGACCACGTCTACCCCTTGGCGGCGGCGTGGGACATGGGCGCGTCGACGTGGTCGCCCGAGCGTCGGCTCCGGTTCGCCAACGACGTCACGTTCAATCTGCTGGCCGTCAACGGTGCGGACAATCAGGACAAGGGCGACCGGACCCCGCAGGACTGGCTTCCGCCGAATCCGGCGTACCACTGCTTCTACGCCGGCAAGTATCTCTCCGTGGCGGTGGAGTACGGGCTTCCGGTGACGCTGGCGGACCGCGACGCGCTCGCCGAGGTGGCGGAGAAGTGTCCGTGAGCGCCTCAGTAGACGGTGCCTCAAGACACGGTGAAGGAACGCGTGTGCCAGCCGGTGGCGCCACCCGGAATCGGCGGCGTCCGCTCCTCCACCTGAACGTTGCCGCCCAGATCCGTGGCGCGCACCTGGAGGGTGTGCAGGCCGGACGTGGCCTGCCACTCCCAGGTCCACTGCCGCCAGGTGTCGATGGTGTACTGGGGGGCGAGGGTCGCGGTCTGCCATTCGCCGTTGTCGACCCGCACCTCCACCTTCTCGATGCCGCGGTGCTGCGCCCACGCGGTTCCGGCGACGAGGACGGGTCCGGGTGCGGTGGGCGCGAACGAGGCGGGCACGTCGATCCGCGACGCAGTCTTGATCGGACCCTTCGCCGACCATCCGCGCTGGGTCCAGTAGGCCTCCGCCTCGTCGAATCGCGTGAGTTCCCAATCCACCACCCATTTGGTGGCCGACACGTAGCCGTAGAGACCGGGGACGACCTGCCGCACCGGATAACCGTGCTCGAACGGCAACGGCTGACCGTTCATCGCCACCGCGAGAATCGCGTCGCGCCCGTCCCGCAGGGCCTCGACCGGGGTGCCCGCCGTGAAGTCGTCGCTACTCGTGGACAGCAGCATGTCGGCACCGGGCTGCACGCCGGCCTCGTCGAGGATGTCCTTGATCGGGTAGCCGATCCACGTCGCGTTGCCGGCAAGGTTTCCGCCGACCTCGTTGGACACGCACGTCAGCGTGATCACCCGTTCGACGGGCGTCCTCGCGATCAGGTCGTCCCACGTCAGCGTGAGCTCGCGGTCGACCATGCCGTGGATGCGCAGTTGCCAGTCGTCCGTCGTCAACCGCGGGACCCGCAGTGCGGTGTCGATCCGGTAGAACTCCTCGTTCGACGTGACGAACGGGGTGGCGCCCGGCACGTCGACGTCGGTGCCGGGAGCGATCGGGGCCGCCCGGTCCGACACGTCGGGAAGGGCGAAGGCGCGGCGGTTGTCCAGAGCTCCCGCGGCCTGCTGCCCGAGGTACCGGCCGGCGGCTCCCGCGGCCGCGGCCGTCGCGGCGGCGGCCGCGGCCAACAGTAGAAAAGTCCGGCGCGGCAACCACGAATCCTCGGCATCGGAGTCCTCGGGCGCCCGCGCGGCGGTCGTCAGCACCCGCAGAACCGCGATGCCGGCGACGACTCCCACCACGGTCGGCAGCGCAAACATCCACGTGGCGCTGGGACGCTGGGTCGAGGCAAAGATTCCCACCAGCCCGAGAACCGCCAGGATCGCGCTGCCGAACGGGGCGCGGGGACGCTCGACGATGCCCGCTGTCGCAGCGAGGAGCACGATGAGGATCGTCATCCCGACGAACAGTGCGGGTTTGTCGTTGGTGCCGAACGTGTCGATCGCGAACTCGCGAGCCCAGGCAGGACTGCGGTCCACCGTCGTCGATCCGACCGCGTAGAACGGCGACGAGTTCGGGTCGATCAGCACCGACAGCAGTTCGCCCACCCCGAGCACGACTCCGGCGGCGATCACTCCGGCGAGCGCGCGGGAGAACAGGTGCCGCCGTCTCCGGGGCGTCCGCGCCGCCTCGTGCCGGTCACCGATCGTCGTAGTCATCGCAGCCCTGCTCCTTTGCCGTCGTCACCGTGTATTCGGAGCTGAGAACGCGCACGGATGGGAGCCCACTACTAGTATTTACCGGATGAACCAGCTCGACAAAGACACTCTTCTCTGCATCTCGCTCTCCGGCCGCCCGAGCAACATCGGCACCCGGTTTCACAATTATCTGTACGGCGAGCTGGGCCTCAATTTCGTCTACAAAGCGTTCACCACCAACGACCTCCAGGCTGCGGTCGGCGGCATCCGCGCGCTGGGCATTCGCGGCGCCGGTGTCTCCATGCCGTTCAAGGAGCAGATCATCGAGTACGTCGACGTGATGCACGAATCGGCGTCGGTCATCGAGTCCGTCAACACGGTGGTCAACGAGGACGGAGTGTTGCACGCCTACAACACCGACTACCAGGCCATCGCGAACCTGTTGCGCGACAACGCGTTGCCCCACTCGCTGTCCGTCGCGGTGGCCGGGAGCGGCGGAATGGCCAAAGCGGTGGTCGCCGCCGTGCGCGACTACGGCTTCACCGACGTCACGGTGGTCGCCCGCAACGAGACGACGGGCGGTGCCGTCGCGAAGCAGTACGGATTCGACTGGCAACCCGAACTCGGCGCGGCACGGCCGGGGCTCCTGATCAATGCCACCCCCGTCGGCATGGCGGGCGGTCCCGAAGCGGACGATCTGGCGTTCGAACTCGATGCGATCGATGCGGCGGAGGCCGTGTTCGATGTGGTTGCCATGCCCGCCGCGACGCCGCTGATCCGGGCCGCGGCCGAACGCCACAAGACCGTCATCACCGGCGCCGAGGTGATTGCACTGCAAGCGGCGGAGCAGTTCGTGCTCTACACCGGTGTCCGCCCGTCCCCCGAAGAGATCCGCAGGGCCTCCGAGTACTCACGGTCGTGAGGTGAGCACCGAGGAGTTCTTGCAACGGCTCACACGCAACTCGAGCGAGCTGCTGCAGGAACTCCGTGTCGCGCAGGCAGGCGTGCAGATCCCGTCCGCCTCCTCGCGGTCGCCTTCACCGGGACGGCATCCTGCGCAAGGCCGACCTGTTCGCGCCGGCTGTGAGGACCCGAACCCCGCATTTCGGCGCGACCGCGCCCGCGCACTGTTGTCCTACAACAGCTTTCGCGGGTCGTGATTCCAGCACGCCGCGGACCGCACTCGCATCCGAATCTGGATTAATTCAATTTTGGGTCTTGACATGAATTGTGACCCCTGTCACGCTTCTCTATACGGAATCATTATTTCGCATTGTGGAAGAAGGGTCGCATGGATCTCGATGCAGGACTCCAACGATTCAACGAGGCTTCACACTCCGAGGCAACGGAACTGGCGCGAATCTGCCTGGATATTCCCCGGTGGGCAGACGAACTCGTGTCCGCCCGGCCGTACACCGATCGCGCCTCACTTCTCACCGCCGCCAGGTCGGGCTCGGGACCGCTCTCCGCGGACGAGATCGAGCAAGCCCTCGCGCACCATCCCCGAATCGGTGAACCCCCGGGAGGCGACGACGCCCAGGCGCACCTGGCACGCTCGGAGCAGTCGAACGTCGATTCGTCCGATGCGGCGGCGCAGAAGCGGCTCACCGACGGCAACCGCGCCTACGAGGACAAGTTCGGCCGGGTCTTCCTCGTCCGCGCCGCCGGCCGCAGCACGTCCGACATCCTCACCGCACTCGACCGCCGGCTCCTCAACGACGAGGACAGCGAATTAGCCGTTGTCGCAGAGGAACTGCGCGACATCGCCGCACGTCGGCTCGCCGGGATGCTGGACGCATGAGCGAGATCAGCCAGGTCACCACCCACGTGCTGGATGCGGCCGAAGGCATGCCCGCGCGGGAGGTGCCGGTCACGCTGACGGTCCAGCGGCAGTCCGACTGGATCACCGTGGCCGAGGCCGTCACCGACGACGACGGACGCGTCACGACCCTGGGTCCCGCCCGACTCGAGCCGGGCACCTACCGGATCGTCTTCGACACCGGACGCTATTTCGCCTCGAAGGGACGTCCGGCGTTCTACCCCGACATCACCATCACGTTCGCGCTGACCGACAGCGAACAGCACTACCACGTACCAGTCCTTCTCAGCCCGTTCGCATACTCGACCTACCGAGGGAGCTAATCATGAGCAAGATCGTGCTCGGCCAGAACCAGTACGGCAAGGCAGAAGTCCGGTTGGTCAAGATCACCCGGGACACGAAGCGACACGAGATCGAAGACGTCACCGTGACGTCGCAACTGCGCGGCGACCTCGACGCGGTGCACACCGACGGCGACAACGCGCACGTCGTGGCCACGGACACCCAGAAGAACACGGTGTACGCGTTCGCCCGCGACGGCGTCGGCTCGATCGAGACGTTCGCCATGCGGCTCGGACAGCACTTCACGGGGGAATTCGAGTGGATCACCGGCGGCCGGTGGGAGATCGAGCAGTACTCGTGGGCGCGGATCCCGGTCGACGGCGAGGGCCACGACCATTCCTTCGTCCGATCGAGCGACGAACGGCGAAACACCGTGGTCACCATCGACGGCGATCGGACGTGGATCGTGTCCGGTCTCAGCAACATGGTGGTGTTGAAGTCGACGGGCTCGGAGTTCCGAGGCTACCCGAAGGACAAGTACACCACGCTGCAGGAGACGTCCGACCGGATCCTCGCGACGTCGGTGAGCGCCCGGTGGCGGTACCTCACCACCGACGTCGACTTCGACAAGACCTTCGAGAACGTGCGGGCAATCATGCTGGAGGCCTTCGCCACGACGCATTCGCTCGCGCTGCAGCAGTCCCTGTTCCAGATGGGTTCGGCGGTACTCGAGGCGCACCCCGAGATCGCCGAGGTGAAGTTCTCGATGCCGAACAAACACCACTTCCTCGTCGACCTGGAACCGTTCGGACTCGACAACCCCGGCGAGGTGTTCTTCGCGGCCGACCGCCCCTACGGGTTGATCGAGGCGACCGTCGAGCGCGAGGACGCTCCCGACGCCGGCCGCGCCTGGGATTCCGTTCCCGGATTCTGCTAGGAGCGCGGCGATGAAGCGGATCGGACACCGGGTTGCCGGAACTCCCGGACCCGAGGACGAGCGTTTGCCGCTCGGAAAGTCGTATGTCTACGGTTTGCAGCACATCCTGACGATGTACGGCGGCGTGATCGCGCCTCCCCTGATCGTCGGCGGCGCCGCCGGACTGACCGGCGTCGAGATCGGACTGCTCGTGTCGGCGGCTTTGTTCGTCAGCGGTGCGGCCACACTGCTGCAGACCCTCGGCGTTCCGTATTTCGGGGCAAAACTTCCCCTCGTTCAGGGCATTTCCTTTGCCTCGGTGTCCACGATGGTGGCGGTGGCCAGCGGTCCGGGCGGACTGCGCTCGGTGTTCGGAGCCATCATGGTCGCCGGTGCGATCGGGCTGTTGATCAGCCCGTTCTTCTGCAGGATCGTGCGCTACTTCCCGCCGGTCGTCACCGGATCGATCATCACGGTCATCGGCATCTCCCTCCTTCCGGTCGCGGTGCGCTGGGCGATGGGCGGCAACGCCAAGGCTCCGGACTGGGGGTCGATGTCCAATATCGGACTCGCCGGGTTCAGCCTGTTCATCGTGTTGCTGGTGAGCCGGCTGGTGCAGGGAACCCTGTCGCGGTTGTCGATCCTGATCGGCATCGTCGTGGGAACCCTGTTCGCCGCGCTGATCGGCAAGGCCGACTTCGGTGCCGTCGGAAAGGGCGCGATCTTCGAACTGCCGCAGGTGTTCTCGTTCGGCACTCCCCTGTTCCAGATCGGCGCGATCATCTCGATGACGGTGGTGATCCTCGTGATCATGACCGAGACGACGGCGGACATCCTGGCCGTCGGCGAGATCGTGGAAACGAAAGTCGACGCCCGCCGGGTGGGCGACGGTCTTCGCGCCGACATGCTCGCCACCACCGTGGCACCGGTGTTCGGCACGTTCCCGGCCAGCGCGTTCGCTCAGAACGTCGGGCTGGTCGCGATCACCGGAATCAAGAGCAGATACGTTGTCGCGGCCGGAGGTTCAGTTCTGTTCGCTCTCGGACTGTTCCCCGTCCTGGGGCGACTGGTGGCGTCCGTGCCGCTGCCCGTCCTCGGCGGTGCGGGGATCGTCCTCTTCGGTTCGGTGGCCGCGAGTGGAATCCGGACACTGTCCAAGGTGTCGTACGACGGCAACCTCAACCTGGTGATCGTTGCGGTGGCCCTCGGATTCGGGGTCATTCCGATCGCGGTGCCCGAGTTCTACGCGGCCTTCCCGGAATGGGTGCACATCGTCTTCGACTCGGGAATCAGCGCGGCCAGCATCGTCGCGGTGCTGCTCAACATCCTGTTCAACGAGATCAAGGCCGGCAACCGGCCCACTCCCTCGGTGGTCTCGGCGGCGCCGCCCGTCCTCGTCCACCCAGCCGAGGACTCGGAGCACCCGGCAGACACGGCGCGCACCTCCGCCGTGCGCAATGAGTAAACAGACAGGCCACCCCCTGGTCGGGCGGTGCGGTCGCGACGCTACCGGTCCGCGACTGCACCGCCCTCCCTGCGAAGATCGAGCAGGCGCATCACCCGTGTCGCACTCACCCCGTGAACGAGGACGGAGAGGACGACGGTGAAGGCCACCGTCGACCACAACCATTTCTCGTCGTCCACGCCGGCTTCCGCAGCGGCGTAGGCGAGATAGTAGATCGATCCGATTCCGCGAACCCCGAAGAACGCGGTGACCCGGCGCTCGGGCCCGGACATTTCCTCGCAGCCCAGAAGCGAAAGCCATCCCACCATCGGCCGGATGACGAACACGAGGGCTGCCGCGACGAGAACCCCGCCCCACGTCAGTCCGGTCAGCAGACCGGAGGTGAGCGCCACCCCCAGCAGGAGCAGGACGGCGAGGGTGAGCACGTGTTCGAGTTGCTCGATCAGGCTGTGCATCTCGGCGTGGTAGTCGTGGGCCCGCTCCGTCCGACGGATCGCGACGGCGCAGGCGAAGACGGCGAGAAAGCCGTATCCCCCGGCCAGTTCGGTGAGTCCGTACACGGCGAACGTGGCGGCGAGCGCGAAGATCGGTTCGCTGCGTTCGGCGAGGCGCATGTGTGTGATCGGGAAGCGGAAGACCGCGCGGCCGAACAGATCACCGGCAATCCACCCCAGGGCCGCGCCGATGACGACCTTGCCGATCAGCTCCCAGGCCACCCACTGCACGATCCACTGCTCGATCGGTCCCTTGCCGATCATGAACAGCGCCAGATACACGAACGGGAAAGCGAGAGCGTCGTTGAGCCCGGCCTCCGAGGTGAGCGCGAACCGGACCTCGTCGTCCTCCCGATGGGACTCACCGCCCGAGGTGGGACCCTCCACCTGCACGTCGGACGCCAGAACCGGGTCGGTGGGCGCGAGGACGGCCCCGAGCAGGATCGCTACGGCGGGGGTCAGTGCCGCCACCCACCAGCCGAGCAGCGCGACAGCGGCGATTCCGAGAGGCATCGCGATGAGCAGCAGGCGCCACGTCGAATTCCACGTCCGCCAGCCCAGAGGCCTGTCGATCGCCAGTCCCACACCCATCAGGGCGACGATGACGCAGGTTTCACTCAGGTGCTCCGTCACAGCCGGATGCAGTGCCGGCGACAGGGTATCCGTGCCCGACTCGCCGAGCAGCAGGCCGCCGCCGGCCCCGACCGCCAGGACGATCAGCGGCGCCGAGACGGCACGGTCCTGGAACAGGCGCGGAACGGTGGCGGCCAGCAGAAGAGCCAGTCCTGCCGTGAGATACACGAAATCGGTGTTCAGCGCGGTCCACCGCCTCCGCGTGGGGAAGATCCAGTCCGGTCGCCTCCGGTTACCCCCGTGCGCGAATCCGAACCAGCGCCGTCACCCCACCTCACCCCGCAGCAGGGACGCCATTCGCGCGTCGAACGCCACGAACAGCACCCGGGGGATTCCGGCGTCCGACTCACGGACGGCACCGACCGCCTGCCGGACGGCGTCGTCCGCGGGCCAGCCGTACACCCCGGACGAGATCAGCGGGAACGCGACGGACTGCGCGCCGAGATCGGAGGCCACCGCCAGGCTGCTGGTGTAGGCGCTGCGCAGGGTGGCCGACCGATCGTCCGACGCGGAGTACACGGGGCCGACCGTGTGGATCACCCATCGAGCCGGCAACCGGCCCGCCGTCGTCGCGACCGCCTGCCCCGCCAGGAGCCCGTCCTGCAGTGTGGTGGCCCGCAGCTGCCTGCATTCGGCGAGGATCTCGGGGCCACCGGCCCGGTGGATGGCGCCGTCCACGCCACCACCGCCGAGCAGACCGGAGTTGGCGGCGTTGACAATGGCGTCGACCTCGACCGTCGTGATGTCACCCTGCACTACCTCGATGGTGGTCATCACCCCATTATCGCCGCGAGCTCACCGCGACCCGCACGATCAGTCCGGCGACCAGCGCCCAGAACGCGGACCCGATGCCGAGGATGCTCACCCCCGACGCGGCGATCAGGAAGGTGACGACGGCGCCTTCCCGTTCGCGGACGTCGTCGAGGGCGGAGGCCAGTGCCCCGCCGAGGGTGCCGAGGAGCGCGAGACCGGCGACCGCCTCCACGACGCCCTCAGGTGCCGCGGCGATGAGCGTGGCCACCGCGGCGGAACAGGCGGCGAGCACCAGGTAGGCCCAGCCTGCCGTGAAGGCCGCGACCCAGCGCTTTTTGGGATCGGGGTGTGCGGACGGTGCGGCGGCGAGGGCGGCGCTGATGGCGGCGAGGTTGATGGCGTGTCCACCGGCGGGCGCGCCCACCAGGGTCCCGACTCCGGTCACCAGCATGGCCGGCCGCCACGGCACCCGGTAGCCGAACGAATTCATGACGGCGGTCCCGGGGATGTTCTGGGACGCCATCGTCACGATGTACAGCGGGATCGCGATCCCGATCATCGCCTGCCACGTCCAGGCCGGTGCGGTGACGTCGAGTCTCGGCAGGAGCGCGCTGGTGTCCAGCCCGTCGCTGCCGGAGGCGAGACCGATCGCGATCACCACTGCGGCAGCCGCGAACGCGGCCGGCACCGCCCACCGCGGCGAGTACCGCTGCAGGACCAGCCACACGAGAATCACGGGTGCGACGGCCATCGGAGCGTCACGCAGCGCCAGCACCGGCGCCAGGCAAAGCGGCAGTAGCACCCCCGCGAGCATCGCCTGCGCCAACGCCGACGGGATGGCCGCGATGAGCCGTCCCAGCCGCGGCCACAGTCCCGTGAGGATCACCGCCGCCCCCACGACGACGAACGCCCCGACCGCGGCCGGCCAGCCGCCGCTCACCGTCCCCGCACCGGCGAGGAGAGCGGCGCCCGGCGTCGACCACGCCAGCGTGATCGGCATGCGGTAGTGCCGCGACATCCACAGCATGCCCAGCGCCTGCGTCACACACAACGCCAGCAGTCCCGACGCGGCCTGGGCGGAGTTCGCTCCCACCGCCGTCAGTCCGGTGAGTACGACCGCGAACGAACTGGTGAAGCCCACCAGGGCGGTGACGATTCCGGCGCTGATCGGCTGGGCGGCGGAATCGGGTGAGCGCACATCGCTGTCGGGCACAGACATAGGACGCGATTCTGCCCGACGCATGGTCCGGGGGATCCGTGGCATTAGGGTCGGCACGGTGAAACACGACGACGCCCCCGCACTGCCGACGGCCGCCGACTTCCCCGCCCTGTGGCCGGTGCCGACCCGTTGGGCCGACAACGACCACTACGGGCACGTCAACAACGTCACGTACTACTCGTACTTCGACACGGCCGTCAACGGCTGGCTGATCGCGACGACGGGCACCGACATCCGCGATCTGTCCGCCATCGGCGTGGTCGCCGAGACGTCCTGCAAGTACGTCAGCGAGCTGACGTTCCCGGACCGTCTGCAGGTGGGGTTGTCCGTCGAGAAGCTGGGCACCCGGAGCATCGTGTATGCGCTCGCGATCTTCCGCGAGAACGACGACGCGCTCGAACTCGCTGCTCTCGGCCGTTTCGTGCACGTGTACGTGGACGCGAAGACCCGGCGACCGGTGCCGATTCCTGCCAAAATCCGGAGCGCTGCAACCCTTCTGGTGGCGCCGGACGCCGTCTGAACGTCCGGCACGACCAGGCGGTTCAGCGCAGTCCCTCAGCCTCCGCCGTGGCCACCGCCCGGGCGATGATGCCGTCGATCAGCGCGACCGTGGGCGCACCGGTCTCGGCCTTGTTCCGGGGGTCGTCGATCACCCGGCGCAGGACGCCTTCGGCGATGATCGCCAACTTCCACAACGCCAGCACGTGCCAGTACCCGACATGCGTGACATCGCGTTTCGTGTGGTGGACGTAGGCCTCCACGAGGTCGGCCCGGGTGGGGAATCCCTCCAGAGTGGAGGCAGGGAACGGTCCGGCGTCCTCGTCGCCCGCCTCGGGCCAGTAGGCCAGCAATGCGCCGACGTCGGCGAGGGGGTCGCCCAGCGTGCACAGTTCCCAGTCGACCACTGCGACCACCTCACCTTCCTCGGGCGAGGTGATGACGTTGCTCAGGTGAAAATCACCGTGCACCAACGACAGTTCGGTCTGCTCCGGCATGTTGCGCTCGAGGATGCCCGCCAGGTCCTCGATCGCGGGCACGTCGCGGGTGCGGGACTTCTCCCACTGATCCGTCCAGCGGTTCAACTGCCTTGCCGCGTACGGCTTGTGACTGGCCAGATCCTCCAGCCCGGCGTCCCCGAGATCGACCGCATGGATCTTCGCGAGAGCCTTCGGCATCGCCAGTCCGACGGCATTCCGCTGTTCGGGTGTCAGCTTCTTCGCCACGCCGATACTGTCGATCACCACCCCCGCGACGTAACTCATCAGCACGAGCGGCGCGTCCGTGACCTCCGGATCGTCGGTGAGCCCGAGGATCTTCGGCACCGGAACGTCGGATCCCTGCAGAGAGGACAGAATCCGATGTTCGCGGACCACGTCGTGCGCCGACGCGAGCAGATGTCCGAGCGGTGGCCGCCGCAGCACCCACCGACCACCACCCGCGTCGCTGACCGCGTACGTGAGATTCGACTGACCGTTCCCGATCCTCTCGAAGCTCAGCGGCGCGATCGCTCCCACGCCGAGTCCGGCAATCCACGCAGAAACGGCATCTTCGTTCAGCCCCACAGCATTCACGCGCTCGATGCTAACCGCTCGGAAGCCCGATGCGGAGGGAACCGGTCCGCACCGCAGGTCGCGGCCCTAGGGTGGCAACAGTGAGGCCGATTCGGCCGGAACTGGAGGGACCGACGTGGAAGTTTTCCTCATCGTGTGCGGCGTGCTCCTCGCCGTGAGTGCCGTCGCCGTGAGCATTCCCAAGCTGAGGCTGAAGGGAACCGCGTGGACGGGGTTGCAATCCCGGGGCCTGAGCGGGCAGCAGGTGCGGCTGATCGGCGTGGCGGAACTCGCCGGGGGTGTCGGCGTTCTCGTCGGCCTCTACTGGACTCCACTGGGAGTGATCGCGGCGGTGGCGCTGCTGATTCTCCTCCTGTGCGCAATCGGCTTTCACGTCCGGCACGGCGACTACGGCAACCCCGACACCCGGGCCGTCGCGATGCCCGCGGTGTACCTCGCGGTGCTGGCCGTCCTCGCCTCGATCGGGTTCGTGTTCGCGGGGTGATCCGGGTCCTCGGACCCTTGCAGCAACAACCTGGCGTCGGCTGTGTCCGAATTGGTCATTAGACACAGCATGACACCTCCCGACCCCCTGAAAATGGGCATTCTGCCCGAAGCCGGCGGTGCCACTTGCGCACTTCGCGTTCCCGTGGATGCTGTGAAGTAGGACACACACTTGTCCTGCCGCAGTACCCGTCTCCTACGAACCCACAAGGTTCACGGACTCGACAACGCGAGGTGACCCCGATGGTCGACAAGATTGCCTATCCGGTCCAGCTCATCCAGCCGGACGGCCGACGGGTCTTCAGACCCGACTACACGAGCCTGGTCCGCGACATCGGACCCGACCAACTGCGCGGCCTCTACGAGGACCTCGTGGTCGCGCGTCGGATGGATGTCGAAGCGGTCGCCCTGCAACGCCAGGGCGAACTGGGACTCTGGGCCCCCATGCTCGGGCAGGAAGCCGCACAGGTCGGCTCCGCCCGCGCCCTCCGCCCCGACGACTACGCGTTCATCAGCTACCGCGAACACGCCGTCGCCTACTGCCGGGGCGTGGACCCGGGGGTGATGACCCGCATGTGGAGGGGATGCGCCCATTCCGCATGGGATCCGAGTGCCGTGAACGTGACGAATCCCGCGATCGTCGTCGGCTCCCAGGGGCTGCACGCCACCGGCTACGCCATGGGCGCCCACCTGGACGGCGCGGAGATCGCGACGATCGCCTATTTCGGCGACGGCGCCACCAGTCAGGGCGACCTCGCCGAGGCCCTCGGCTTCTCGATGAGCTTCAACGCGCCGGTCGTATTCTTCTGCCAGAACAACCAGTTCGCGATCAGCGAACCGGTCCACCTGCAGAGTCCGGTCCCCATCGCGCAGCGCGCCGCCGGGTACGGCATGCCCGCCCTCCGAGTGGACGGCAACGACGTTCTCGCGGTCCTCGCGGTCACCCGCCAGGCCACTCAGCGGGCGCGCGAAGGCAGTGGGCCGACGTTCATCGAGGCCGTCACGTACCGGATGGGCCCCCACACCACGTCGGACGATCCCACCCGGTATCGGGCGGCAGCCGAGACCGAGGTCTGGAAGGCCCGCGACCCGATCGACCGGGTGAGGCGCCTCCTCGACCGGGAGGGCCTGCTCGACGACACGTTCCTCGCCGGGGTGCAGGCCACCGCCGACGACGTCGCGGCGCGACTGCGGTCCGGGACCATCGGCGCTCCCGATCCGGAGCCGCTCGACCTGTTCGAGCACGTGTATTCCACCGCCCACCCACTCATCGACGAGGAACGCGAGCAGTACGCCGCGTACCTCGCGGGCTTCGCAGGCATCGAGGAGGCACTGTCATGACCACCACCACACTGTCGCTCGGCGCCGCACTCAACGCAGGCCTCCGGCGCGCCCTCGAACACGACCGCAAGGTCGTGATCATGGGTGAGGACGTCGGACGCCTCGGCGGGGTCTTCCGCGTCACCGACACCCTGCAGAAGGATTTCGGCGACAACCGGGTCATCGACACCCCACTCGCGGAATCCGGAATCATCGGCGCCGCGTTCGGCATGGCCCTGCGCGGCTACCGGCCCGTCTGCGAGATCCAGTTCGACGGCTTCGTCTACCCCGCGTTCGACCAGATCGTGTCCCAGGTGGCCAAGATTCACTACCGCACGCAGGGCCGGGTCACCGCGCCCCTCACGATCCGGATCCCGTACGGCGGCGGCATCGGCGCGGTCGAGCACCATTCGGAGTCGCCGGAGGCGTACTTCGCTCACACCGCCGGACTGCGCGTCGTGACTCCCAGCAACCCGGCGGACGCGTTCCACATGATCCAGCAGTCCGTCGCGGCGGACGACCCGGTGGTGTTCTTCGAACCGAAGCGGCGGTACTGGGACAAGGCCGAGTTCGACGTGCACGCCGAACCGGACCTGCCGCTGCATCGGGCCCGGGTGGCCAGGGAGGGCACGGACGCCACCATCGTCGCGTACGGTTCCGTCGTGCCGACGGCCCTGTCGGCCGCGTCCATCGCCGCCGACGAGGGGCACTCGCTCGAGGTGATCGACCTGCGCTCCCTCGCGCCGATCGACTTCGACACCATCGAGGAGTCGGTTCGCAAGACCCGAAGACTCGTCGTCGCGCACGAGGCGTCGACGTTCCTCGGCCTGGGCGCGGAGATCGCCGCCCGCATTTCCGAGCGGTGCTTCTACCAGCTGGACGCGCCGGTCCTGAGGGTCGGCGGATTCGACGTTCCGTATCCCCCGGCGAAACTGGAACTGCACCATCTGCCGGACGCCGACCGCCTGCTCGACGCGGTCGATCGCAGCCTCGCGGCCTGATCGCACCCATCGGAGGAGAGGAGCCGTCCGTTGGCGCAGGAATTCCGCCTACCCGATCTCGGTGAGGGGCTGACGGAGGCCGAGTTGGTCTCCTGGGCCGTCGAGGTGGGCCAGACGATCGAACTCAATCAGGTGATCGGAGAGGTCGAGACAGCGAAGGCGCTCGTCGAGTTGCCTTCGCCGTACGCGGGTGTCGTGGAGGAACTGCTGGTTCCGGCTGGCGCGACAGTGCCGGTCGGGACGCCGATCATCCGGATCGCGACGGATGCGGCCACCGAGGAACCTCCCGCGCGCACGCCCGTTCTGGTGGGGTACGGGCCCGAGGCCGCCGCCGAGAGCAAACGGGCCCGGCGGAAGCTGGCGACCGCTCCGGAAACCGGCACGTCCGGCCCGGACCGTCGGCGCCCCGATGCCTCGCCGGCAGCCCGGGCGGCCGCACGTGAACTCGGGGTCGAGCTCGCCGCTGTCGCGGGGACGGGGCCGTCCGGCGCCGTCACCCGGAACGACGTCGAATCCCACGCGGGTTCGGCCGGGCAGTCCGTGCCGTCGACACCGGGCTCGCCGGAGCCGCCGGAGCGCGAGACCCGCACCCCGATCCGCAGCGTCCGGAAGCAGACCGCGGCGGCGATGGTCCGCAGCGCGTTCACCGCCCCGCACGTCACCGAATTCGTGACCGTCGACGTGACCCGGTCGGTGGAACTGCTCGACCGCCTGCGTGACCTCCCCGCTTTCGAGGGACTGTCGGTGACACCACTGAGCCTGGTCGCGAAGGCGATGATCGTCGCGCTGCGCGAGAACCCGAGCCTCAACGCCTCGTGGGACGAGGAGAACCAGGAGATCGTCACCAAGCACTACGTCAACCTCGGCATCGCCGCGGCCACGCCCCGCGGTCTGGTCGTCCCCAACATCAAGGAGGCGCAGTCGCTGAGCCTGCTCGAACTGTGCCGCGCGATCACCGAACTGACCGCGACCGCGCGCAGCGGCAGAGCCGAACCCGCGCAGCTGACCGGCGGCACCGTGTCGATCACCAACGTCGGAGTGTTCGGTGTCGACGCGGGCACACCCATCCTCAACCCCGGCGAATCGGCCATCCTCTGCCTGGGCAGCGTCACCAGGCGACCGTGGGTGCACGAGGACGAACTCGCGGTGCGGTGGGTCACCACCCTGAGCGTGTCGTTCGATCACCGGGTGGTCGACGGCGAGCAGGGGTCGAGGTTCCTGTCGTCCGTCGCGGCGATGCTGCACGATCCCGCCTCACTGCTCGCGCACCTCTGATCCTCGGTACGTTTGGTCGGTGAGCACTTCCCGAGCGTCCGCGGTCGACACGCGTCCACCAGTGACCGAGCCGCTCCGCCGGGCTCGTGCGGGAACGTTCGGGATCTTCGGGATCAACGGGTTCCTGCTCGGCATGTGGGTCGTGCACATTCCGGCGATCGAGGACCGGACCGGCATCAGCCACTCCACGCTGGGTTCGCTGCTGCTCCTGCTCGCGGTCGGCGCGATCGGCGGCATGCAGGTCAGCGGTCCACTGGCCGACCGGTTCGGCAGCAGGCGCATGGTGATCATCGCCGGACTCCTCCTGTCGGCCGCCACCGTGGGCCCAGGGCTGGCGTCCGCGGCCTGGCAACTCGGTCTCGCCCTGCTCGTGTTCGGCTTCGCCAACGGCGCACTGGACGTGTCGATGAACTCGCAGGCCGTCGAAGTCGAGCAGCGGTACGGACGGCCGATCATGTCGGCGTTCCACGCCCTGTTCTCCGTCGGCGGGGTGGCAGGATCGCTGCTCGGAGCGGCGACGCTCGCCGCCGGGTGGGCACCCGTGACGGCGTTGCTGGTCGCCGGGGCTGTCGGGGTCGTCACCGTCGCCGCGGGCTCGCGGTGGCTGATGGCGGACCGTCCCCGCTCTCGGCACGACACCGCTCCCGCCGAGAAGGCACAGGGCCGGCTGTCCACCCGGGTCCTCGCGCTCGGTGGCATCGCCTTCGTCCTCATGCTGTCGGAGGGTGTCGCGAACGACTGGAGCACCCTGCAGGTCAAGGAACACCTCGGAACGTCCGATTCCGTCGCCGCCCTCGCGTTCGGAGCCTTCTCTGTGATGATGACGGTGGGCCGGTTCACCGCGGACCGTGTGAGCGGCGCGCTCGGTCCCGTCGCCGTCGTCCGCTACGGCACCCTGATCGCCGCCCTCGGAATGCTGCTCGTCGTCGTCTCCGGGCTGCTCCCGCTCACCGTTCTGGGCTGGGCGCTGTTCGGCCTCGGGTTGTCGGGTTGCGTCCCGCAGATCTTCACCGCCGCGGGGAACCTCGGCGCGGGCTCCGCGGGCACCAACATGTCCCGGGTGGTCGGGCTGGGGTACGTCGGATTCCTCGCCGGCCCGGCCACCATCGGCTGGATCACCCAGGTGGTTCCGCTCACCGTCGCGATGGTGGTGCCCCTGGTCTGCGTGCTCGTGGCCGCCACGTTCGCGGGGGCGGTCCGGCGCACCTGACACGCTCGCCGCACGAACAGGACCGTTCACCGACCTCACAGCGGCCTCTCATCGATCGTTCAGCGTCGGTTGGCACACTGTGTGTCGTGACCGAATCGACTAGCAGGCTGCGTCGCAGTCTTCGTCGCCTCGCCTTCGCTGCGGCGGGTGTGGCGGCACTGTTCGCGCTGTACCTCATCCGCCCCGAATCGTCGGGTCTCGTCCTCCCTGAGGCACTCCGACCCGTCGCCGATCCTGTGATCCAGGCGATCGACGTCACCACGGTGCTCGCGGCGACCGTCGTCCTCGCCATCGTCGCGGCGATGCGAAAACTTTCGTACGGCATGGGTGCGGTACTGCTGCTGTGTATCGGCGCGAATCTCACCAGCGCCGCAGTCCGGGCATGGGAATCGGATGCACCGTCGGTGCTCCTGCCGAGCGGGCACGTCGTCGCCGTCACCGCGCTGTACGGTTCGGCGCTGCTGGTGTCGGCGCCGCGGTTCCGGCCAGTCATCGCGGGCCTGGGTTTCGCCGTCGTCCTCGGTGTCGCGGGGGCCGCCGCGCTGATCGAACCGATCGGCATCTTCGGCCTCGCCGCCGGCCTGATGATCTTGGCGATCTGGTGGGCGCTGGCGTCCACCCTGATGCTGTACTCCCCCGTCGCCGCCGAGCGTGAAGAGCGACGGCCCGACACCGCGGCCATCGCCTTCTCCCGGCACCGCGGCAGTCTGCGCCTCTGAGGCGCTTCGCGCCCGTGCGCCTTTCTGGTAGCTGGTGCTACCAAAAAGGCGCACGGGCCCGGAGGGCCTACAGGGCCTTGAGTTCCTCGGTGACCTCGGAGACCGACTTCTTCGCGTCCCCGAAGAGCATGGAGGTGGTGTCCGCGAAGAACAGCGGGTTGTCGATGCCGGCGAAGCCGGAGTTCATCGACCGCTTGAGCACGATCACCGACTTCGACTGATCCACATTCAAGATGGGCATCCCGTGGATCGGCGACGACGGGTCGTTGCGGGCGGCGGGGTTGGTGACATCGTTCGCACCGATCACCAGGGTGACGTCGGTGCGGGCGAACTCGTCGTTGATGTCGTCCATTTCCTTCATCGCGTCGTACTCGACGTCGGCCTCGGCGAGCAGCACGTTCATGTGCCCGGGCATCCGGCCCGCCACCGGGTGAATGGCGTACTTGACCTCCACCCCCTTCGACTCGAGCATCTTGGCCATGTCCTTGACCGCGTGCTGGGCCTGCGCCACGGCCAACCCGTAGCCGGGGACCACGATCACCTGGTTGGCGTACGCCATCTGGATCGCCGCATCCGCCGCCGAGGTCGACTTCGCCGTCTTCACGGTCCCGTCCCCGACCGCCGCCGCGACACCGCCGCCACCGAACCCGCCGGCCACGATCGCCGGGATGGACCGGTTCATCGCCTTCGCCATCAGGTTGGTCAGGATCGAACCCGACGCACCGACGATCATGCCGGCCACGATCATCGCCTGATTATTGAGCGCCAGACCGGCGGCCGCCGCGGACAGACCCGTCAACGCGTTCAGCAGCGAAATCACCACGGGCATGTCGGCGCCGCCGATCGGCAGCACCACCATCAACCCGAGCACCGCCGCCAGCACCAGCACCCCCACGATCCACCACTGCGACGTGGGTCCGGTCGGATCGATCGCCTTGACCCCGATGGCCACCGCCAATGCGACGGCCCCGATCAGCAGCACCGCATTGAGCGGTTGCTGCAGCTTGCCGATGCCGATCGGCCGGCCCGGCAACGTTTCCTGCAGCTTCAAGAACGCGATCACCGAACCCCAGAACGAGATCGACCCGATGATCGCCGCGAACAACGACGCGATGACGATGTGCACCGTCGGCGACTCACCGTGCTGAAACGCGGTGAACCCGTCCGAGTCCAGGAACTCGGCGTACGCGATCAACGCGACCGTGCCGCCACCGACACCGTTGAAGAGGGCCACCAGCTGCGGCATCGCGGTCATCTTCGTCCGCAACGCCGGCGGCACCCCCAACACCACACCGATCACCAGACCGGCGACGATCAGCACCCAGTTGGAGGTGTCCCGGATCGCGATCAACGTCGCGACCACCGCGACACCCATCCCGACCGCGGCGATCTGGTTACCGCGGACCGCGGTCTTCGGGCCGGTCAGGCCCATCAGACCGTAGATGAACATCGCGAACGCCACGATGTACAGAACGTTGACGAGGTACTCCATTACCGGTCCCCACCCTTCTCAACAACAACAACGGGGGCGGTGGGCTTGGACTTGAACATCGCCAGCATCCGGTCGGTGACCACGAAACCACCGACCACGTTGATCGTTCCGAAGACCAGGGCCACGAACAGGATCACCTGCAGCCCCCACGGCGGGTCCTCGACCTTGCCGAGCACCACCAGCGCACCCAACACGACGATGCCGTGGATGGCGTTCGTGCCCGACATCAGCGGGGTGTGCAACGTGTTCGGGACCTTGGAGATCACCGCGAACCCCACGAACCCGGACAACACCAGGATCGCGATGTTCGCCAACAATTCGGTGTACATCTAGGACACACCCTCCTCACGGGTGACGCAGGACGCGGCGAGGACCTCGTCCGAGAAATCGGGGGCCAGCGCCCCGTCGACGAGCATCAACTCGAGCAGCGCGGAGATGTTCTTCGAGTACAGCTCCGACGCGTGCTCGGGCATGCTGGCGGGCAGGTTCAGCGGCGAGCAGATCGTCACCCCGTGCTTGACCACGGTCTGACCGGGCTCGGTGAGCTCGCAGTTACCGCCGGTCTCACCGGCCAGGTCGACCACCACGGAGCCGGGCTTCATGCCCTCCACCGCGGCCGCGGTCACCAGGCGCGGCGCCGGACGGCCCGGCACCAGCGCGGTGGTAATGACCACGTCGAAGCCCTTGATCGCGTCCTCGAGCGCCTGCTGCTGCTGCGCCCGCTCCTCCTCGGTCAGCTCGCGGGCGTAGCCGCCCTCACCGGCGGCGTCGATCCCCAGATCGAGCCACTGCGCACCGACCGAGCGGACCTGGTCGGCGACCTCCGGGCGCACGTCGTAGCCGGTGGCCCGGCCCCCGAGACGCTTCGCCGTGGCCAGGGCCTGCAGGCCGGCGACACCGACACCGAGCACCAGCACCGTGGCCGGCTTGACGGTGCCGGCGGCGGTGGTGAGCATCGGGAAGAACCGGGTCGACTCCGACGCCGCGAGCAGCACCGACTTGTACCCGGACACGTTCGCCTGCGAGGACAACGCGTCCATCACCTGGGCGCGGGAAATACGCGGGATCGCCTCCACCGCGAACGCCTGCACCCCCGCCGCCTTCAGCGCGGCGACCTGATTGTCCTGGTTGCGGGGGGCGAGGAACCCGATCAGGGTCTGCCCGGCATGCAACCGGCCCACTTCCTCGTCCGATGGCGGCGCGACCTTGACGATCACGTCCGCCGACCACGGGTCGGCAATGGCGGCTCCTGCCAATTTGTACAACTCGTCCGGGATCAGCGCGCCCAAACCGGCACCCGACTCGACCACCACGTCGACGCCCTTGGCGATCAACGACGCCACGATCTTCGGCACCAACGCGACCCGACGCTCACCGTCGTTCGACTCCCGAACGACGCCGACCGTCGGGCGCGCAGTGGACGCGCTCTGCGATGTATCCATGTATCGACTTCCTGCGGTAGATGGTGTGTGTGCCGCGACGAGCGGCGATCAACCGATGATGAGCGGAAATATTTCCCCCGACTCGACTGAGTTAGCTGATAGTAGCCAGAGAAAGCGTGACGTAGGGAACAGAGAAGTCCGTGGGTAGGCGTCTGAATCGAGTCCGAACAGTCGTTCTCACAGATCTTTCTGCTCGTTTGTGAACCCGGTCACAGGGTGTTTCGTCGTAGTCTGACGGTAGACAGCCGCACGGAAGCGGAGGTTCGGCCATGAGCACACCGAAGGAACGGAGCGCGGAGGACGTCACCGCGAATCCACCGGTCGTCGTCGAGCGGGTCTACGACCATCCGACCGAGGGCGACGGACTCCGACTGTTCGTGGACCGGCTGTGGCCGCGGGGGCTCCGCAAGGACGCGTTCCATTTCGACGACTGGGCCAAGGACCTCGCACCGTCGACGGAGCTGCGTCACTGGTACTCGCACGACGTCGCCGCATTCAGCGAGTTCCGCGAGCGGTACGTCCACGAGCTCGACTCGCCGAGCGGACGGAAGGCCGTCGCGCGGGTGCAGGAACTCGCGCAGGGGCGGCCGATCGTTCTCCTGACCGCGACGAAGGACGTCAGCCACAGTCACGCCGAGGTGCTCGCCGAATACATGCTGGATCGGTTGTGACCGCCCACCGCGACGACGCCGCGCCCATCACCGAACCGGACGACGACCTCGGCGGCGACCCCGTCTGCTGGCTCGACCGCGTGTGCCCCGACTGCGGGTTGTTCCTCACCGACCACACCGCGGGCACCTGCCCGCGCTGCGGGGCGGCGCGAGACAGGTGACGTGCAGGACAGGTGACGTGCCGGAATTCAGCCGGCGTTCAGGTACCGGGCACGGAGTTTGTGCTTGACCAGTTTGCCCGTGGGCGTGCGCGGCAGGTCGTCGGAGAAGTCGATGCTGCGCGGCGCCTTGAAGTGACTCACCCGGTCGCGCACGTAGTCGAGTAATTCGCGGGCGACGGCATCGGACGGCTCCACCCCCTCGACGAGTTGCACGACGGCTTTGACCTGTTCGCCCATCTCCTCGTCGGGCACGCCGATCACCGCGACGTCGAACACCTTGGGATGCATCGTGAGAACATTCTCCGACTCCTGCGGGTAGATGTTCACCCCACCCGAGATGATCATGAACGCGGCGCGGTCGGTGAGATAGAGGAAGCGGTCGGAGTCGATGTACCCGATGTCGCCGCTCGTAGTCCACGTCGGATGGTCGGGGTGCGTCGCGGATTCGGTCTTGGCCGGGTCGTTGTGATACTCGAACGGCCGTTCCTCCCTCTCCCAGTAGACGGTCCCGATGTCACCGACGGGTACGTCCGCACCGTTGTCGTCGCAGATGTGGACGATGCCCATGACCCCGTCGTGGCCGACCGATCCCGGCTTCGCGAGGGCCTGGGCGCTGTCGATGAACGTGGCACCGGCGCCTTCGGTGGACGCGTAGTACTCGTGGATCACCGGGCCCCACCACTCGATCATCGAACGCTTCACGTCGGGCGGGCACGGCGCCGCCGCGTGGATCGCCACCTTCAGACTCGACACGTCGAACTTGTCGCGAACGTCCTTGGGCAGCTTGAGCATCCGGACGAACATCGTCGGGACCCACTGGCTGTGGGTCACCCGGTACTCCTCGATGAGCCGCAGCGCCTCCTCGGCTTCGAAGCGGTCCATCAGGACGATCGTGCCGCCGACGGACGTGATGGTGCCGCAGAAGCGCAGCGGCGCTGCGTGATACAGGGGTGCGGGGCACAGATAGACGGTGTCGGAATCGAATCCGTACATCGGGGCGAACACGGCGGTGTACGGATCCGTGGTGGTGTCCACCTCGCCCTCGGGCAGAGCGGGTTTGATCCCCTTGGGCCTGCCGGTGGTGCCCGAGGAGTACAGCATGTCCTGCCCGCGGGGCTGCGAATCGAGCGGTTCGGCCGACTGCGCCGCCACGGCGTCGTCGTAGCTGTCGAATCCGTCGAGTTCGCCGCCGTACACGAGACGGTGACGAATGCGGGGCAGCTGATTCTCCTCGCGCGGCACGGCGCCGCCCGCATCGGCGGACACGATGAGCACCTCGGCTCCGCAGTCGTCCACGACGTAACCGGCTTCCTCCGGGGTGAGATGCCAGTTCACCACGGTGATGTACAGCCCGGATCGCAGCGCCGCCCAGTACACCTCGAGAACCCGGAGGTCGTTGCTCGACACGAGCGCCAGGTGGTCGCCGACCTTCAGGCCGAGCGAACGCAGGTGCCGCGCGAGGCGGGTGGACCGCTCGTCCAGCTCCCGGTAGGTCAGCTGCTCCCCCGTCGAGGGACGAATGACAGCGGGCTTGTCCGGGGTGGTCGCCACGAAGTTTCCAGGGAACATCCGCACTCCTTTTGTTAATGGAGATTCTCACCATCGGTCTACCACACCGAACCCGGGACGGGGAGGCCTTCGACGCCGTCACCGGCGCATTCGTCTGCCCGCGGCGAAAACCCTCGGACGCGTCGGCGGGAGGTCCTAGAGTTGAGGCAAAAGGAGGGTTACCACCCGTGAATGGCCTGCAGAAGGAACCGATCCTCGACGCGTTGTTCGAGGAATGGGACGTACTCGACGACGTGCTGTCCACGTTGTCCGGCGATGCGTGGTTCACGCCCACCGCGTTGCCGGGCTGGACCGTCCACGACGTGACCGCGCATCTCATCGGCACGGAGTCGCTCCTCGCCGGAATCTCCGCACCGCACACCAGTATCGACGTCCGCGGCCTCGCGCACGTGCGCAACGCGATCGGTGCGTTCAACGAAGAGTGGGTCGAAGGGCTGCGGGGCTGCTCCGGCCCCGAGATGCTCGAGCGTTTCCGGGTGATCGTGGCCCGCAGGCGGTCGGAGCTGAGCGAGATGACCGACGAGGCGTTCGAGGCCGAGACCACCACACCGGTCGGTCCGGCTCCCTACCTCCGGTTCATGCGCATCCGCGTGTTCGACTGCTGGATGCACGAGCTCGACCTGCGCGACGCCCTCGCGCTGCCCGGCGACGAGGGCGGCCTGCGCGGGGAGACGGCGTTCGAGGAGATCGCGGGCGCTGTCGCGTTCCTCGTCGGCAAGCGCGGTAAGGCCCCGGACGGGTCGCGGATCACCCTGGAGCTGACTGGACCGCTCGCGCGGAACATTCACGTCGCCGTCGACGGCAGAGCCGCGGTGGTCGACGCACTGCCGTCCGAGGCCACCGCGACCGTGACTCTCGACTCCCGGCTGTTCACCCGGTTGGCGGGCGGCCGGACGACGGCGGCCGATCACCGCGACGAGATCGCGTTGAGCGGCGACACCGCCGTGGGCAAGAGGATCGTCGACAACCTCGCGTTCACGATCTGACCGCGGTGCGCCTGTTCCTGTCTTCGTATCGGTTCGGTGCGGATCCCGCGCCGCTGCTGGCGCTCGTCGGCCGCCCGGGGCGTGTGGGGGTGATCGCTGCGGCCGCGGACGCGTGGCCGCGGACGGCGCGGACGTCCGCGGTGGTGAGTGACGTGATGCCGCTGACGCGGCTGGGCTTCACCCCGGAAGAGGTGGATCTGCGCGACTACATCGGCAGCGACGGGCACGCGCATTCGGCCGCGCTGAGGGAGCGGCTGGCGGGGTTCGGCATGCTGTGGGTGCGCGGTGGGAACACGTTCGTGTTGCGCGCGCAGATGGCCCGGAGCGGGGCGGACCGGGTGATCCCGGACCTACTGCTGAGCGATTCGCTGGTGTACGCCGGCTACAGCGCGGGGGCGTGTGTGATGACTCCGACGCTGCACGGTCTCGACTCCTCCGATGACCCGGCGGAGGTGGTCGCCACCTGCGGCATGGAGCCGCTCTGGGACGGTCTGGGCGTGGTGGGCTTCGCGATCGTGCCGCATCACCCGCCTGCGGAGCTTCCAGGGGCCGAAGACGCCGTCCCCTTGGAGGACGCGGCAGCCGTTCGGCGCACTGTCACCGCTTTGAGGCTCGCCGGCATCGAGTACCGCACTTTGACGGACGATCAGGCGATCGTCGTGAACGGAGATCGAACCGAACTCGTGTGACGACGGCGAGCCCTGCGACGGGAAGACCTTCAGCCGAAGACGGCGACCGGCACGGACGGAGTGAACGGGGCGACGCGGTCGAGTGCGGCCCAGGTGACCTCGCAGCGCTTGGCGGTGACTTCGTCCGCGTCGGCGAGGAGCGTGTTCAGGAGGGTCTTCGGGTTCAGGCGCCATTCCTGCACCATGGACCGAACTTCCTCGTTGGTGAACAACCCCGAACCGGCCAGTGCGAAGATCCATTCGTCGAACTCGCCACGGTGGATCTGTTCGATGGAATCGTAGTCGATACCACCGTCGAGGAACTCGTACGAGAACATCGCGGAGATGTAGCTGCTGGGATCTCGGTGGAGTGCATTCATCGGTGCGGGTCCTTCCAGGGTCGGTGCGGCAAAACCCGGCCCCAACCGTGTTCTAGCTCACATTTCGTGAGAATCTCCGTTTGGGTGTAACGCCTCGCCGGTGTTTGACGATGCAAGACGCTAACCCGTAGAAGTGAGTTTTTGCATTGCCTGGTCGATACGATCCGGTAACGGAGTGACGAATGTGACCTGTGTTACACCCGATTCGTCCGGTTCCTCGCGGTTCGCGGGACGCCCCTACCTGCATTTTCTCCTCCGGACCCGGTTGCATACCCCATCGCCGGAACCCCGGAAAAAATTCACCCCCCTGATCCCACATCGTGAGACTCCTACGCGTAAGTAACTAACAGATGGACTATTAGGGTCTCACTTCCAAGCCGAACGTCCAGGTTGGAGCGATATCCGTACAAGCCGGTCGGAATCGGTTCAGTTGGACGTCTGACCAATTCGAGGACACCCGCGGCCCGCTGGGTTACCGTCGGGGCGCCCGACACCCGCATTTCAGGAGTCACGATGACGGTCACCGACGACGCACTCGCGACGCTCGCCGCCGCGCTCCCCCAGGGGTGTCTCGTCACCGATCCGGACATCCTGGTCTCCTATCGCCAGGACTGGGCGCGCGACCCCGATGCCGTCCTCCCCCTCGCCGTCGCCCGCCCCGCGACCACCGAGGAAGTCCAGGTGGTGATGCGCTGGGCGACCGAGCACCGGGTCCCCGTGATCCCACGCGGGGCGGGATCCGGGCTCAGCGGCGGCGCCACCGCCGTGGCGGGGTGCGTGGTGGTCAGCACCGAGCGCATGCGCCGGATCGAGGTGGACCCGGTGACACGGATCGCCGTCGTCGAACCGGGACTGCTCAACGCGGAGGTCAAGGCCGCGGCCGCCGAGCACGGACTCTGGTACCCACCGGATCCGTCGTCGTTCGAGATGTGCTCGATCGGCGGCAACGTCGCGACCAACGCCGGCGGCCTGTGCTGCGTCAAGTACGGCGTCACCACCGACTACGTCCTCGCGCTGCGCGTGGTCCTGGCGGACGGGACGGACGTGCGCCTGGGCGGGCCGCGACTGAAGGACGTGGCCGGCCTGTCGCTGACCAAGCTGTTCGTCGGGAGCGAGGGAACCCTCGGCATCGTCACGGAGGCGACGCTGAGGCTGATCCCGGCCCAGCCGCCGTCGAGCACCCTCGTCGCGTCGTTCGCCTCCGTCCAGGCCGCCGCCGACACGGTGCTGGCCATCACCCGCACGTTGCGGCCGTCGATGCTCGAATTCATGGACCGCGCCTCGATCGGCGCCGTCGAGGACGCGCTGAAGATGGGCCTGGACCGGACGGCGGAGGCGATGCTCATCGCCCGCTCGGACGCGCCCGGTGCGATTGCGGCCGAAGAGATTTCCGTGATGGCGGACGCGTGCACGGTGAACGGCGCGTCCGAGGTATTCACCACCGACGACCCCGAGGAGGGCGAAGCCTTCGCCGCGGCAAGACGATTCGCGATCCCCGCGGTCGAGAGACTCGGCAGCCTGCTCCTCGAGGACGTCGGGGTCCCGCTCCCGAAACTGCCTGCGCTGGTGGAGGGAATCGCTGCCATCTCCCGCGAGCGTGACGTGATGGTGGCGGTGATCGCGCACGCGGGCGACGGAAACACGCACCCGCTCATCGTGTTCGACCCCGAGGACGCCGCGATGGCCGAGCGTGCCCACCTCGCCTTCGGCGAGATCATGGACCTCGCAATCTCTCTCGGCGGCACGATCACCGGCGAGCACGGCGTGGGCCGGCTGAAGAAGGCCTGGCTGCCCGACCAGTTGGGCGAGGACGTCATGGAATTGACGCATCGGATCAAGAACGCACTGGACCCACTGGGGATCCTCAACCCCGGAGCGATTCTGTAGCTACACAGTCCGGGATGCGATACCCAATGGTTACCCAAGGGGCTGGTGTGGCAGGTGAGGTATTGCTAGCGTGACCGGACCCGACTCGATTCCTCGCAGAGAGGTGCGCTCGTGACCAGACTCCGCCGTGTCGCCTCCCTGGCGATGCCCGCCTTACTTGCTTCTACCTGCACGTTTTTCACGATGACGCCCCCCGTAGCGACGGCGGCGCCGTGCCTCGGCGGAACCGGCAGCCTCGGATCGAGCGGCTCCAACCAGGGCATCAACCCCATTCCCTGGCTCAACGGAAGTGACGGTCGCCTTCCCGAACTGCGTGGCAAAACTCAGGCTATCGCGCACATCACCGGGCCGCGCAGCTCCAACGACACGATCGGCAGGTTCCGGGTGCTCGGCACCGACCTCGGCATCATGTGGGACAACGGCGGCGGTGAGATCCTCACCGCGTTCGGTGACACCGTCGGGCTGAGCGACAACCCGCTGTGCGGTCTTGTCGGCGACTGGCGCAGCAACATCCTGTTGCGCAGCTCCGACAAGGACCTCACCGACGGGATGCGCATCGACAATTCCCCGGTCGATACCCCGAACCATTCCAAGGAGATCATCCAGAGCAAGAAGATCCCGGGTGTGGAGCAGACCGTCATCCCCACCACCGGCATCTCGGTCGGTGAGGGTCCCGGGGCGACGCAGTACATCAACTACATGTCCGTGCGGAGCTGGGGCGCCCCCGGCGAGTGGGACACCAACGCGTCCGGCATCGCGTACTCCGTGGACAACGGCGAGAACTGGGTCACCGACCCTCTGACGCTGCGGCCCAACGTCCCGGGTACGGGCGCCGAGAACTTCCAGATGGGCTCGTACGTCAAGCACGACGGATTCGTCTACGCGTTCGGCACGCCGTCGGGTCGATCCGGCGACGCCCGGCTGTCGCGGGTGAAGGAAGCGGACATCCGGAACCTCACGCTGTACGAGTACTGGGACGGCAAGGCGTGGGTGAAGGCCAACGCCACCGTCGCCGCACCGGTCATCCCCGGACCCGTCAGCGAGTTGTCGGTGCAGTTCAACCAGTACCTCGGTCAGTTCGTGGCGATGTACACCGATGCCGGCAATTCGGTGGTCATGCGCCGGTCCGACCACCTCGAATCCGGCTGGAGCGAACCCGAGGTGCTGGTGAGCAGCCGGGACGTGCCGGAGCTGTACGGTGCGTACATGCACCCGTGGTCGC
Source organism: Rhodococcus mengyinensis (assembly GCF_048381435.1). Classification (NCBI taxonomy): domain Bacteria; kingdom Bacillati; phylum Actinomycetota; class Actinomycetes; order Mycobacteriales; family Nocardiaceae; genus Rhodococcus; species Rhodococcus mengyinensis. The sequence continues at coordinate 49,835 of NZ_JBLWIT010000140.1, forward strand.
AGGGATCCGATCTGTATTTCCTGGCCACCACCTGGTCGGACTACAACGTCATGCTGCTGCGCACCAACCTCGCGGACTGACGGTAATCTGCGAGTGACAGCGTGCGCGGGACAGCGCGCACGCCACACGAGCAGAGGAGCGGTCTGTGGCGGCCACGGTGGAGCACGACGTGTCGGAATCCCGGTTCGAGATCTACCTCGACGGCCAGCTGGCCGGATACGCCGACTATTTCGAGCGGAACGGGGCCCGCGACTTCCACCACACCGTGACGTACCCCCAGTTCCGCGGTCAGGGTCTGGCCGCGGAAGTGGTGAAGGCCGCCCTCGACGACACGAAGGCCAGCGGGCTCACCGTGATTCCGTCGTGCTCGTACGTCGAGAAGTACATCGCCGAGAATCCGAGCTATGCGGAGCTCGTCTGATCCGGTCCGCCTGACCGTCCGCGCGTCGTGTCTGGTCGCCGCGGCGGTCGTGCTGGCCGGCTGCGGTTCCGGCGACGGTTCCGAGACCGATCCGGCGGCGTCCGCGCCGACCACGTCGGTGTCCGCACAGCCCGGCGCGTTCGTGGGTGAATGCGGCTCGCTGACCGACGCCGAGGTGTACGAGCGGGCCGGGATCACCGCGCTCACCCCGGTGTCGCGCAACGGCATCAAATGCCGGTGGGAGGCGGACGGCGGCGAACGGTACGTGATGTTCACCTGGTACCGCGGCAGCCCCATCGACCGGGAGCGGTCGGTGGCCAAGGGCATCGGTCACGAGGTCCACGACCTCGAGATCGCCGGGCACCGCGGGTTCTCCTCGCAGAACGTCGGATTCTGCGAGGTCGCGCTCGGCACGGGTTCCGACTTCGTGCACTGGCTGGTCCGCTACGGCACGGGCACCGCACCCTCCGATCCGTGCGCGGCCCCGACCGCGCTCGGCCGGCTGACGTTGGAGAAGGTCAAGTGAGCGTCGCCCGCGGGGTCGCCGCGGCGCTGGCGTCGGCGATGATTCTGGCCGGCTGCGGCACCTCCGTCACCGGCAGTCCCCTGCCCGAGGGCGCCGCATCCTCCGACGACGGCGGCTCGCCGCAGTTCGACAAGCTCCTCCGCGAGTGCGGCGCCGTCCCCAACGACAAGATCGCGGAGACCCTCCACGGCGCCGGCATCGACCAGTACTTCTTCGGCGCGGTGTGCATGTGGACGGTGTCGTCCGCCGCCGGTTCGATCGACGTCACGTTCGGCTGGTTCGAGAACAACTCGCTGCAACGCGAGCGGAGTGTGGCCGATGGGCTGGGCTACCAGGTGGAAACGACGTCGATCGCGGGCACGTCGGCGTTCAGCGCCCGGCGTCCGGGTGATTCGGCGGCGTGCGGGATCACCGCCGCCTACTCCGGCGTCATCACCTGGTGGGTGCAGCAGCGGTCGGGAACCGGCGACCCGTGCGACGGAGCGCGCACCCTCGCCGAACTGACCCTGCAACGCAACCAATAGCGGCCGAAATTCGCTCGCGGTGGCCACGACCTCGCTGTTAGCGTCGAAGGACCACCGATCGAGCCGACCAGAGGACCCTTGCCGTGACCGCCACCGAGACGGCTGTGACTCGCCGGTTCGGGCCCCTGATCCTCCTGAACCTCGCGACGCTGTTCTCGTCCACCGGCAACGGCATCGCGATCGTCGTGCTGCCCTGGCTCGTGCTCGAGAGGACCGGTCGCGCGTCCGACGCCGCGATCGTCGCGGGCGCGGCCACCCTCCCGCTGCTGGTGTCGAGCCTGTTCGCGGGCACGTTCGTCGACCTGTTCGGACGTCGCCGCACGTCGATGATCTCCGACTGCCTGTCCGCCCTGTCCGTGGCGGCCATCCCGGTGATCGCGAACACGACGGGCCTCACCGTCACGGTGATCGCCGTCCTCGCCGCGATCGGCGCCGCGTTCGATCCGGCCGGAATCGCGGCGCGGGAGTCGATGCTGCCGGCCGCCACGAAGTCCGCGGGCTGGTCACTCGACCGGATGAACAGCCTCTACGAGGCCAACTACAACGTGGCGTATCTCGTCGGACCCGGCATCGGCGGCGTCCTCATCGCCACCGTGGGTGCGGTGAACACGTTGTGGGTCACCGCCGTCGGATTCGTGCTGTCCGTGGTGACCATCGCATTCCTGCGACTGGAGAACGCAGGCAGACCCGACACGTCCACGCGCCCGACGTCCATCTGGCACGGCACGCTCGAGGGCCTGAAGTTCGTGTGGCACAACCGGCTCCTGCGCACGATCGCTCTGGTCGACATGGCGGTGGTCGCGCTGTACATGCCCGTCGAATCGGTGGTGTTCCCGGTGTACTTCACCGAACTCGACAAGCCCGCGCAACTGGGTTCGGTGCTGATGGCGCTCAGCATCGGCGGCGTGGTGGGTGCCCTCGCGTACGGACCGCTCGCGCCGTATGTGTCGCGCAGGATGCTGATGGTGGTGGCGGTGACGGTGCTGGGCGCGGCCATGGTCGCGATGGCGTTCCTGCCGCCGCTGTGGGCGATTCTGGCGCTGGCCCTCCTCCAGGGTCTCGTGTTCGGTCCGGTCGGCCCGATCGCCAACTACGCCATGCAGACTCGTAGTCCGGAGCACATGCGCGGGCGCGTCACCGGGGTCATGACGTCCACCGCGTACGCCGCGGGTCCGCTGGGTTACCTGCTGGCCGGTCCCCTCCTCGACAAGTGGGGAATCCAGCCGACCTTCTTCGTGCTCGCGATCCCGGTCCTGATCATCGGGCTGGCCTGCTTCGCGCTGCCCGTCCTGAAGGAACTGGACGACAAGGTCCCCGTCAGTTGAAGCCCATGACGTCGTTGCCCCACGCGATCCGCATCTCGTGGTCCGGGTCCTTCACGAGGGTGTCCGCGCCGTCGATCAGCAACGTCGAGCGGTTCTCCTCGTCGTAGGGCGCCCAGTGCTTGGACCCGTCCAACGCGGCGGGGACACCGTGCCGCGCGAACGCGAGCCACCGGCGCTGGATCCGGCCCGACACCTCGAGCGCCGTCTTCCGGCCCCCGAGCCAGAACGTCGGGTCGATGTTGAGGGTATCGAAATTGCCGAAGACGTACGGGAGTTCGGTGGCGTGGCCGGCTCCGATCCGTGCGGCCTTGAGCATCGGCGTGGCCTGATCGAACCGGTACATCCATGTCGGCGAGTGCCGGCTGTGGGCGTCGGCCACCCACAGGGCGGGCATCCGGAACGCGGCGTCCCTCGACATCGCGAGCGCGCCCTTCGGCTTTCCGCGGTCCGGATACGCCGACAGGATGTCGGCGAGGCGGGCGGCGGGCAGTTCCGGGTGATCGGCCGCGATCGCCCTCAGCATCTCCTGCACCGAATCCGACGTGACCGGCAGCAGAGGCGATTTCATGAACTTGAAGATCGACGACTCGTCCTTGTTGGAACCGATGATGAGAGGGATGCGGTGGGAGTGCCCCTTCTGGAACGCGGCCACCGGGTAACGGGGCAGGAAGTCGCGGTCCACCACGGGCGCCATCGCGAGCGTGCCCGGAATCCTCGTCGGCACCTCGTTGACGAGCGTGTCGCTGGCCTCGATCACCGTGCGGTACGGAAGGTGCAGCAGGGTGTCGATCTGCGCGGGTTCCACCTCGAGGATGTCGAGGAACTGTTTCGCGACGGTGGCCGCCCGCTCGCTCCCGTAGACCGACGTGGCGGGCGGGCTCTGGGCGATCGCGCGGTGGAACAGCCCCTCCGCGCTCGGACACGTCATCAGCGTGGTGATCGACCCGGCTCCGGACGACTCCCCGAACACCGTCACCTCGTCCGGGTCACCGCCGAACGACGCGATGTTGTCGCGGACCCATTCGAGGGCTGCGACCTGGTCGCGCAGCCCACAGTTGGTCTCGAACACTCGCTCGGCCGTCGAGAACGACGACAGGTCGAGGAAGCCGAGCGCTCCCACCCGGTAGTTGAACGAGACCAGCACGACGTCGCCGATTGTGGACAGGATGCGCCCGTTGTAGATGCCCTGAGCTGCGGTTCCCAGGCAGTAGGCACCGCCGTGGATCCACACCATCACCGGCCGCGGGGTGCCGTCGGGTCTCGGGGCCCAGACGTTGACGGACAGGCAGTCCTCGTCCATCTCGAGTCCCGCGTCGATGGGGACGGCGGTGCCGTGCCCCTGCGGCGCCATCGGGCCGAAGTCGACGCAGTCGCGCACACCCTCCCACGGTGCGGGCGGGGCCGGGGCGCGGAACCGCAGATCGCCGACGGGGGCCGCGGCGAACGGAATGCCCTTCCACGCGTAGACGTCGCCCTCGGGGTAGCCACGCACCTCACCGTCCCGCGCGCGGACGACGAGCGTGTCGCCGGACTTGTCGACCTCCACGGACGAATCTCCTCACGCATCACGTTCCGGGAATCTCTCGCCAAACTACCAACGATGAGCAGGCAGGACCGATCGAACGCGACATAGATCAACAGTGCGCTAACATTCCCGCGTGGCCGCATGGACCGATTCCGAGGGCAGGAGCCTCCTCGACTACCCGCGCCCGTCCGTGGCGGTCGACGTCGCCGTCCTCACCGTCGACGGCCCGGAACTGAAAGTTCTTGTGGTTCCCCGTCGTTCGGGCCGGACCGCCCTCCCCGGCACGTTCCTCCACCAGGGTGAGCGACTGCGGGACGCCGCCGAGCGGTGCCTGCGGATCAAGGCCGGCCTGACGGGCACCGAATTCCATCAGCTGGCGATGCTGGACGATCCCGGCCGCGACGATCGCGGGTGGGTGCTGTCGATGACGCACGGCGCCGCGCTGCCCCGCACGGCACTCCCCCGCGACACGATGTTGGTCACCGTCGACGACGACCGGGTGAGGCAGGACCTGGCGTTCGACCACGCGGACGTCGTCGCCCTCGCCGTCGCCGACCTGAGAGAGCGGTACGCGCGGGCCGTCGACCCGTCCGGCCTGGCCGGCGACACGTTCACGGTGCTCGAACTCCGCCGGGTGTACGAGGTGGTGTTCGGGCGTCCACTGCCGAAGGACTCGTTCCGGCGGCACCTGATGCCGGCCCTCGAGAACACCGGCGACATGGCCGTCGTCGGAACCGGCCGGCCCGCGGAGATCTACCGGCGCGGCCCCGCACCCCTCCCGCCGAGCGCGGCCGCGTTCCTCGCCGGCTGAGCCCCTCCACCGACCCTGGCCTTTCCGCCCGCGGCACGGCCGGTGCTAGGGTCGGCTTGTTCTGACACGGGGTGCTCCGCACGGGCGGGGCTGAGAACACACCCGGGAACCTGCTCAGGTAATGCTGACGAAGGGATGTCAACGTTGTGAATAGCTCTGTCCAAGATGCTGCCGGCGCCGGCCAGCACGCCCGATTCACGGACCACTTGTGGGACCGGACCAAGGTGCTACGCGAGGCGATCGACGAACTCGAGTTCCTGCGCCGCCTCGGCGACGGAACGCTGCCGCTGGACGTGTTCCGCACGTACATCGAGCAGGATTTCCTGTACCTGACCGGGTACGCGAAGGCCCTCTCACTGGTGGCCGCGCACGCGCCGGGCCCGGTCGAGGCCGGCTTCTGGGCGGGCTCGGCCGCGGAGGCCGCCACGGTCGAGGCCGCGTTGCACCAGAATCTGCTGACCAGCGGACGACTCCCCGAGTCGGACGTGGAGCCGCTGCATTCGCCGGCCTGCCTCGGGTACATCTCCTACCTGACGGCCGTCGCCGCCACCGAGCCGTACGCAGTGGCCGCCGCGGCGGTGCTGCCCTGCTTCTGGATCTACGCCGACGTCGGGCACCGGCTCGCGGCGAGCGCCCGTGAGGTGCTCTCCACCGACCCGTCGCACCCGTACGCACAGTGGGTGACCACCTACGACGCGGAGGAGTTCCACGCCGCCGTCGCGAGGGCCCGCGAACTCGTGGACGCGGCGGCCGAGGCCGCGACCGATGCTCAGCGCGAGGCGATGGCGGAGGCGTTCGTGATCGCCAGCCGCTACGAACTCATGTTCTGGGACACCGCTCTCAACAAGCAGGAATGGCCGGCGTCGTGACACTCTTCTCTCGTACCAAGCGCGCTGCCACCGCAGCCGTCGTCCTGGTCTCCGCCCTGTCGCTGCTCACCGGTTGCGCCGGTGACTCCCAGTCCGGCGACACCATCCGGTTCGCACTCGACTGGACACCGAACACCAACCACACCGGCCTGTTCGTCGCCCAGCAGGAAGGCTGGTTCGCGGACGCCGGCCTCGACGTGCAGGTGCTGCCCTACAACGACACCTCGCCCGACACCCTGGTCGACGCCGGCAACGCGGAGTTCGGTGTGAGCTTCCAGAGTTCGGCGACGTTCTCGAAGGCCGCGGGCGCACAGACCACGTCGGTGATGGCTCCGCTGCAGCACTGGGCGACGGGCATCGCGGTGAAGGCGGATCGCGCCGACATCACCCGCCCCCGGGATCTGGACGGCAAGATCTACGCCGGGTTCGCGGACCCGGACGGCGAGGAGACGCTGAAGCAGATCATCCGCAACGACGGCGGCAAGGGCGAATTCACCACCGTCACGCTCGGCACCTCGGCCTACGAGGCCGTGTACTCCGGCACCGCCGACTTCACCGTCTCGTTCTTCGGCTGGGAGGGCATCGAGGCCGAGCACCAGGGCACGCCGATGCGTTACTTCCACTACACCGACTACGGCTTCCCGGATGCGTACGCGCTCGTCATCGAGGGCAACGAGCAGTGGATGGCCGACCATCCCGAGCAGGCCCGCAAGTTCGTCCAGGCCCTGCAGCGCGGATACCAGTTCGCCGCCGACCGGCCGGACGAGGCCGCGCAGATACTGATCGACGCCAACCCCGGCGCCTTCACCGACGAGTCCCTCGTGCGGGAGAGCCAGCAGATGCTGTCCTCCGAGTACATGAAGGACAGTTCCGGCAAGGTCGGGACACAGACGGCCGAGCAGTGGGCGGGGTACTCCGGTTTCCTGTTCCAGCACGGCCTGCTCACCGGCCCCGACGGGGCACCGCTGACCACGGAACCCGACTGGTCGACGTACTTCACCAATGAGTACCTCACTCAGCCCTGACCCGAGTCTGCGCACCACGGCCCCGGGCACGTCCCCGCTGCTGCGGCGGGTGCTGCCCGCGGTCGTGGTCGTGGCACTGCTGGTCGTCGCGTGGCAGGTGTACGTGACGGTCAGCGGAATCCGGCCGCAGGTGCTGCCGTCGCCGCTGCGGGTGGTCCAGCAGGGCTGGCGGGCGCGGGACGCCATCTCCGGTCACGCCTCCGCGACACTGCAGGTGACGCTGATCGGGTTCGCCGTCTCCCTGCTCTTCGCGTGGGCCCTCGCCGTACTCGTGGACTTCTCGCCGTGGCTGCGCCGCGCGTTCGTTCCGCTGTTCGTCGTGTCGCAGACACTGCCGATCATCGCGATCGCGCCGCTGATGATCATCTGGTTCGGATTCGGTCTGCTGCCGAAGATTCTCGTGATCGCCCTCGCCACGTTCTTCCCGATGACGATCGGTCTGATCGAGGGTTTCGCCGCGGCCGACCGGGAGGCGGGCGCGTTGTTGCGCAGCATGGGCGCCTCACGGTGGCAGGAATTCCGCTACGTGCGGCTTCCGTCGGCGATCCCCCGGTTCTTCACCGCCCTGCGCATCGGCATCACGTACGCCGTGGTGGGTGCCGTGTTCGCCGAATACGTCGGGGCCACGTCCGGTCTCGGCATCTACATGGCGACGCAGAAGAACTCCTTCCGCACCGACCTCGTGCTGGCGGCGGTGCTCGTGACCGCCGTGATCAGCGTCAGCCTCTACCTGCTCACCTTCGCGGTCGAGCGCGTCGTCGCCCCGTGGATCAAGAACGAAAGGGCTCGGCATGAGTGACACCGCGCGCGTCGCACTGTCCGGTCTGAGCAAGGGATTCCCGGTCCGCGGCGGCATCCGGCCCGTCCTCGACGACGTCTCGTTCACCGTCGAACCGGGTGAGTTCGTGTCGGTGATCGGCCCCAGCGGGTGTGGGAAGAGCACCGCGTTCTCCATGCTCGCCGGTCTCGATCAACCCGACTCCGGCACCGTCACGATCGGCGGCGAACCGGTGCGTCCCGCGGGGAGTGGTCCCGCGAAATGCGCGTACATGCCGCAGAAGGACCTGCTGTTCCCGTGGCGCACCGTCCTCGACAACACCACTCTCGGACTCGAGGTGCAGGGCGTGCCCCGGAAGCAGGCGCGGGACAAGGCCCGGGAATTGTTCTCAGTGTTCGGTCTCGGCGGATTCGAGGACGCCCGCCCCAGCCAGCTGTCCGGCGGGATGCGGCAGCGGGCCGCGATGCTGCGGACCGTCGTCCAGGACCGTCCGGTGCTGCTGCTCGACGAGCCGTTCGGCGCTCTGGATTCGTTGACCCGCACCGAGATGCAGACCTGGTTGCAGGACGTGTGGCAGCGCTACCGGTGGACGGTGCTGATGATCACCCACGACATCCGGGAGGCCGTCTACCTGTCGGACCGGGTGGTCGTGCTGTCTGCACGGCCCGCCACCGTGCGGCGGGAGGTGACGGTGGGCCTGCCGCGTCCCCGCGAATTGTCGATGATGACGTCGCCCGAGTTCGCGGACGTCGAACACGAATTGCTCGGGGTGCTCCACGAGGAGTCGCGGCGGGCACTCGTCGAGCAGGAGTCGGCCCGGCGCTGAAACAGGCGGCGTCTCAGAGCAGTGCCGCCTCGAGCTCGCCCAGAGCCGTCTCGAGATAGAAGAGGATGCGCTGCAGGCTCGGCACCGAGCGGCGGCACCCGATGACACCGAAATCGAGGTTGCCGCCGTTGGTGGTGAGTGTGATGTTGAGCGCCTGCCCGTCCAGCACCACCGACGTCGGATAGATGCCGTCCAGCCGGGACCCGTTCCAGTACATGGTCTTCCGCGGCCCCGGGACGTTGGAGATGATCACGTTGAACGGCGGCGGCGTGAAGCGGACGAACCCCGGCACCGGTGTCAGAGCGATCGGCGACATGTTGAAAGCGGACCACGCCAGCGCCTGCATCGAGGTGAGGCTGCCGAACAGCTCCTTCCCCTGGGACATGGAGGCGGAGATCGCCGTCAGACGTTCGGCCGGGTCGTCGACGTCCGTCGCCAGGTTGCACAGCGTGACCCCCACCGCGTTACCGCCGGCGTCGGCCTGCTGCTCGTCGCGCAACGACACCGGAACCATCGCGATCAGCGGCTCGTCGGGCAGCGCGTTCTGTTCCTCGAGGTACCCCCGCAGCGCCCCGGCGCACATGGCCATCACGACGTCGTTGACACTGACCCCCGCCGCCTTCCGGACGGCGTGGACGCGTTCGAGCGGCCAGGACTGCGCGGCGAACCGGCGCGCGCCACCGATCGGGACGTTCAGCATGGTGCGGGGCGCCTCGTACGGAAACCTCATGTCGTGCTGCCCCATCGCGGTGCGGGCGATGCGCAGCGACGCCGGTGCGAGACCGGCCACCTCACCGACCGTGCGACGGACCCCGTTCACCACCGACCAGAGGTCGGGGGCGGGGGCGGAACCGTTGGCCGACGCCCTGCGCGGCAGGTTCCACGGCGGCGGTGCGTCGCGCACGTCCGGGTCGGTCGACAGCGTCCGCATCAGCAGCCGCAAACCGGAGACCCCGTCCATCAGCGAGTGGTGCATCTTGGTGTAGATCGCGAACCGGCCGTCGCTGAGACCCTCGATCAGATACATCTCCCACAGCGGGCGATGACGGTCCAGCAGCGTGCCGTGCAACCGGGACGTCAGCGTCAGCAGTTCCCGGACCCGGTACGGGGCCGGCAGCGCCGAATGACGCACGTGGTATTCGAGATCGACGTCCGACTCGTCGGCCCACCACAGGTTCCCGAGACTGCCGACGGGGCCCGCAGGCTTCTTCCGGAAGGTGGGGTCGACGTCCGTGTGCTTCAGCAGTGTTTCGTGCATCGACTTCACGTAGTCGGGGCCGGCATCCTCCGGCGGTGTGAACAATTCGAGCGATCCCACGTGCATCGGATGCTCTCGCGATTCGCCGAGAAGGAATATCGAATCGGTAACCGGCATGATCCCCACCTGGACGTTCACCCCCACTCGGTCACTATCCCATTACGACTTCCGCCTGGATGCTACGTCGGGCGTAGCGTCCGTGCGACCAACTTCGATGTAGACCGTACGGCGCAAAGAGGTGGAAAACCTAAAGGCAGCAAGTCGATGGGCACCGAGGCCGGATCGGAGGCAGGCAATGAGCACTGCGACTTACGAATTCTGCCCGTCACCCCTCCCGGTGACGCGGCGGGAGTTCGCCGGAACCAGCCTGCAGTCGACGGCCCTCGCCCACACACTCCGCCGCACGGTCCGGCCGTTCCTGGACGGGTGGGCGCGCTACCCTGAACTGCCGTGGCCCACGGGAGTCGTCGACCTGTTCGGGTACTCGCTCGGCCCCATCCGCGGAACCGTGCGTAGGCCCATCCGGCTGCCGCACTGCCGCGCCGAATGGATCCGGCCTCCGGGTGAGCTCGGCGACCGGGCGATCCTCTACCTCCACGGCGGGGCGTTCCTGTGCTGCGGGATCAACTCCCACCGCCAGATGGTGTCCCGGATCGCGGCGGAGTCGCAGGCGTCGACGCTGAACGTCGCGTACCGGATGATCCCGCGGAACCCCATCCGAGCGGCCGTCGAGGACGGTGTCGACGGGTACCGGTGGCTGCTCTCGCACGGGTACACCGCCGACCGCATCGTCATCGCCGGCGACTCGGCAGGCGGATTCCTGACGTTCATGGTGACGCTCGAAGCCCTGCGCCAGGGGTTGCCGCGTCCCGCCGCCGACGTCGCGCTGTCGCCGCTGACCGACCTCGACCCGGTGAACAAGCTGGCCCATCCCAACGCCGACCTCTGCGCCGTCTTCCCCAAACGCGCGGTCGGTGCCCTGTCCAGGCTGATCGAAAGGCTGGACACCAGGGGCGGGCACGAGCCGTCCACGTCACCCGTGGACGGCTCCCTCGCCGCCATGCCGCCGGCGCTGATCCAGACCGGCTCGCAGGAAATGGTCTACGTCGACGCGGAACTGATGTCCGAGCGGCTGTCCCAGGCGGGTGTGCCGTGCGAACTGCAGGTATGGGAGCGGCAGGTGCACGTCTTCCAGGCCGCCGCCGGACTGCTCCCCGAGGGCACCCGCGCCATCCGCGAGATCGGCCGGTTCATCCGCAAGGCCACACCCGTGAGTACTTCTTAACCGCCGGACGTTGACAAGTACTCACGGGGTGAAGAGGTGATTCCGGTCGAGCGTGGACCCCGGCGTGCGACGGCCACCCCACCCGATCACGGCGCGGTAGGCGCCGAGCGCCCCGGACTCCGCCAAACCCTCGGCGTCGGTGTGCGTCGAGTCCTCGGGAACCGGGGTGTCGAACGGCGCGACATACAGCGCGTCGGTCGGACAGTTCGCCTCACACATGAAGCATGTCTGACAGTCCTCCTGATGCGCGACGACGGGAACCCCGTCCGTGCCGCGGCGGAAGACGTCAGTCGGGCAGACCTTGATGCAGATGTCGCACTGCACGCAGCGGTCGGCGACGACGACCTCGATCACGACGCGACCGTCCGGGCCTCGGCGGTGCCGTGTTCCGGACGCACCCACACCTCGCCCAGCCCACCCGACAGCAGTCGACGGGTCTGCGCCGGATCGGTGTCGGGCAGGTCTGTGCGCACGTGCATCCCCCGGGTCTCGGTCCGCGCCAGCGCGGAGTGCGTCGCCCACCGCGCGACGGCGAGCATCGCGGCGGCCGAACGTGCCTGCAGCAGTTCCCGTTCGGTGCCGCCGAGCAGATCGGCGGCGCCCGACCAGGCCTCGTCGAGGGCGGTCACGCTGTCCTGCAGGCTCGTTGCGCTGCGCCGGTAGCTGCGTCGCAGCGGCAGGGTGTGCTCCTGCACCAGTCCGACGATGGAGCGCGACGCCTGCCGGCGGGCGGACGGTCCGCGCAGTCCCGCCGCGCCCGCGCCGCGCACCCCGTCGGGGACGGGACGCGTCCGCGCGAACCGGGCGGCGCCCGCACCGGCCCATGTCCCCGAGGAGATGGCCCACGCCCCGTTGTGGCTGCCGCCTCCGCTGCGACCACCGGTGATGAGCTCCCGGGTGGCCGCGTCGCCCGCCACGAACAGGCCGGGAACGTCGCTGGCGCAGTCGGTGCCGGCGACCCGGATGCCACCGGTTCCGCGCACCGTACCCTCCAATACGGCCCGCACGGGATACTTCTGCGTGAACGGGTCGATGCCCGCCTTGTCCAGCGGCAGAAAGTAATTCGGTTGCGACGTGCGCATGGCTGCACGGATGTCGGGTCTGGCCCGGTCCAGTCGCGCATACACGGGGCGGCCGGCGGCGAGGTGCGCCATCGCGGCGCCGCGCGCGGAGAAGCCGCCGTCCCCGAGTGTCCGACCGTCCGCGTCGTAGTAGGTGGCGAACTGCATCATCAAACCCTTGGTGTGGCCACTCCACGCCGGTGCCAGCGCGTAGGCCGTCGAGAATTCCATGCCCGAGAACGACGCCCCGACCTCGGCGGCCATCAGCAGTCCGTCGCCGGTGTCGACGTTCGTCCCGAAGCTTCCGGACAGGAAGGCGCAGCCGCCGGTCGCGACGACCACCGCCCCGGCGCGCACCGACCACGGCGCGTATCCGTTCTGCCGTTGCAGACCCGCGGCACCGGACACGACGCCGTCACCGGTGGTGAGCAGTTCCAGGGCGGGGCTGTGGTCGAGGATGGTGACCCCGGCGCGGTGCACGCGCCTGCGCATCCGGCGCATGTACTCCGGCCCCTGCAGGCTGGTGCGCACCTCCCGGCCGTCGTCGCCGGCCGGAAACCGGTAGCCGGCGCCTGCCAGTTCGTCCACCCGGTGGTGGGTCTCCTCGAGTACCCGGTACATCCAGGCCGGCTCCGACAGCCTGCCGCCGTCCTCGAAGCGGGCCTGCACCGACCGTTCGCGTGCGGGCCCGGGCGGGACGTTCCACAGGTTGTTGCCGCCCGACGCGGTGGGGCCGCTGGTGCCGCAGTACCCCTTGTCGGCGAGGACGACCCGCGCGCCGTCCCGGGCCGCCGCCAGTGCCGCCCACGTTCCGGCGGGTCCGCCGCCGAGGACGAGGACGTCGGCGTCGATCTCGAGCCGGCTCACGAAGCGAACAGCATCGCCGACGCGGCGACGGCCGCCCCGGTTCGTTCGGACAGCGGGCGGCGGAACAACCAGTCGAGCAGAGACATCGTTACCCCGGTCGGAGCGGTATGGACACCGCTCGATCGTCGGCTGACCGGCTCGTCCGAACAAGGGTTCTCGTCAGCGTGCGCCGAACCCCGGCAACCGTCCAGCGAACCCGCCCGGACGACTCGACTTCCGGACACATGCGGCGGCAGGCGGCACCGCCCTCTATGGTGGACGCATTTGCACGCCGAGGACGGGTAGCGCATGGACGACAGGACTGTAGCGATCGGGGCACTCGCGATTGCCACCGTGTCGGCGGTCTCCGGCCTGATGATCGGTGCCGCGGGCGGCGCGTTCGGCAACCGCGGACCGGCAGTCGCGCCGCCGCCGCTGACGTCGGAGGGCCTGCAGGCCGCCGGACCCTACAGCGCCGCACCGGCCACCTTCCAGGTGTTCGTCCCGCCGACCCCCACCTGGCAGATGGCCGACCTCACCACCCCGCGGGCCGTCACGCTCACCACCGAACCGGCGCCGGTGACCACGGCGCCGCCGCCCGCACCCTCGACGACCCCCGCCCCGCCTCCGCCGCCGGTCCGGACCACGGTCGCGCCGCCTCCCCCGACGATCAGCCTCGCCCCGGTCACCACACCCGTCACCCGGCCTCCCGTCGTCACGACGACCGAGCAGACCGTGCCCCGGATCGCGGCCCCGCCGTCCGCGGCACCCGCGGAGCCGACCCTGCCGCCGGTCACCACCACCACGACGACGACGCGTCCGGTGATCACCATCCCGCCCGTCACCACCAGACCGCGCGGCTGACGCCCACCACAGCCCGTCCGAGATCGGGAGCGCCGACACGCCCTGCACAGGAGTCGGTAAGGTGGCTTCCCGCCGGATTGGGGGGTCCACTCCGGGACCGTGAGTGTCCAGCATCGGAGGTCGGGATGAATGGCGGGGAGAATTTTCGGTCGGGCGAGTGGGATCACCGCGCCATCAGGAGTGCGGTCGACGCGCTGAGGCCCGCCGAGTCCGGTGCGGTCGCCGCGGCCTGGGACGACCTCGGACGGCGATTCCAGGAGTCGGTCACCGCGTTCCACGACGCGACCCGCGCCGCGGTCGACACCGGCTGGCGTGGGCCGACCGCGGCCGCGGTGGCATCGGCACTCGACGACTACGCCGCCCGCGCCGGGCAGGTCGGCGGCCGGTTCACCGATGTGGGCGATGCGTTGCGGCACGCGACCGCCGGAGCCGAAGCGGTGCGCGGCGCGGTCGGCAGGCCAGGCGACCACCCGGCCGACTGGACCCGGGTGCTGCCCGCCAACTGGACCGCGGACGCCGACGCGGACGCCGCGGAACAGCACGCGAAGGCCGCCATGGACACCCTCTACACCTCGGCGTACCGCCTTGCGGACGAACAACTCCCCGCGGCCGGCCTCGCCGCCACCCACGCCGCCGCAACGGCCCACGGTCAGCCGGTGGGCTTCGACATCGGACCGAACGGGGTGCACGGCATACCCAGCGATCAGCAGGTGGCCGAACCCGAATCCGATTCCGTACCGCGCAATGAGCACCGCAGGAGCGGCGAGGTGCCGCTCGAAGACTCGCCGGCGACCGCGCAGGCCGCACCGGGTTCGATCGCGGGTGCGGCGCTGGCCGGCGCCGTCGGCGGCGGGGTGGCGCAGTACGCGCGCGGCATCGTGTCCGCTCACCGGACGACCACCGCCGAGCGGCCCGGCGGCCCGGTCCGGCCCGCCGCACGGGAGGACGAGGAGGAACCACCCACCTACCTCGAAAGCATCGACGAGGGAAGCGAACTCGTCGGGAAACTGCCCCTCGTCACACCCGCGGTGATCGGCGAATAGTCGTGGGGCATTGGGTGTTGAGCGGTCCGCAGTTCTCGGCGTTGTGGGCCCGGACCGGACAGGACCGCATTCCGTATCCGTTCAAGGTCACGAGCACGCTGGCCACCGCCGACGAGTACGAGGCCCAGCAGCGCCGGATCCGCGCCGACTTCTCCGGCCCCGAACACGACCCGCTCGGGTTGGCACTGCTGGTGCTCGCCGAACCCGACCTCCGGATCGAGATCTCCGGTTCGGCAGGTGTGGACGGCGGTGCCTCGATCCGCATGACGGGAGCCCTGGCACGCGGGCACGGGATCGCGGCGGTGCAGCATCCGGGCGCCGAAGTGGTGATCCGGAGCTGCGAACCGTACGACGTCGGCCGGCAGCTGATCGCTCAGCTCCCCGACACCGACGCGGGCACGGCGGCGGGCATCGTGGTCCCGCCGACACCGGCCGGGAGCGCACGGGCAGCCCGGATCCTCGACAGGCCCTCGACGAGCCAGGGGGTCGTCACCGTCGTCCGCGGCTCGCGGCACTCACCACGCCCCGTCGGCGGTCTGGCGTGGCGGGACGTCGACGGCGACGGCCGGTACCTCGTGTGGGGCGATACCGCCGTGGCCGTGGAACCGGGCACGTCGTGGGACCTCCTCGACGCCGTCACCAGGCTGACCGGACGGATCGCGGCCGGTCACCCCGTCTGAGCGCGCCACCCCCTCCTGCGCTGCGGTCTCGGCGATCGCCGCTACCGTATAGAGCGGAAGTAGGTGATTCGTGGTCGACCCGGACGGAGCAGACATGCAGGACTTCGATCTGGATTCGAGTGTGAACCGCGACTGGGCCGAGTTCCAGCGGCGCCTCGCGGACTATCTGGCAGCGATGCAGGACGAGGACCTTCTGGTCCTGGAATCGGGGTTCGAGGAGCTCGACGAATCCCAGGGGCTGATGCCGTGCATCCAGTTCGTCGTGTGGGACGGGGACACGGTGCGCTGCGAGGTGCCGTCGAACCATTACCTGCACCCCGACCGCGCACTGACCGAGGCCGAGCAGACGTACCTCACCGAGCTGGGCTGGAACCGGCCGACCCGCGGTCCGGACGACGAACCCGATGACGGCTCCCCCGCGTTCTACGTCGACAAGAAGCTGTCGTGGTCGGATCAGCTGGCCGCGATGGCCGTGGCCGCGTTCCGCGACGTCTGGGGAATCACGCATCCCGCGTTCCTGAGCACCGAGACGTCGAGTACGGATCCCGAGGCCACGTTCGACCCGGTTGCGGTGCGGCCGCCGCTGGTCGCGCAGCTCGACCCCGCAGCCGCCGTGGTCCCGCGCGACGTCGAGCACCTCCACGAACTGATCACTCTCGCGTTGGTCCCGATGCTCGGGCTGCTGCCCGAACGCGACCCGGACGGCGACGTCCCGATCCGGATGGGCAACACCATCTTGTTCGTCGGCCCGCTCGCCGACACCGTCGACGTGCAACTGTTCGCGCCGCTGGTGCACGACATCAGCGACCGCACCCGGGCCGCCGAGGTCACCGCCGACCTCAACCGCATGTGGTCGCGGATCAAGTTCGTGCTGGTCGACGACCGGTTGTCGGCGTTCCTGGAAGTGTCGGGTAACCCGTTCGTCCCGCAGCACCTCACCGACAGCTGCAAGGCGTTCTCCGATTTCCTGCGCACCGTCGACAACGAGTTCGCGTCGCGGTTCGGTGGCGAACTGTTCTTCAACCGCGACTCCGGACCCGACGGGGAACCCGAACCGGACGCGGCACCTCGCACCGAGAGCCGGATATCGTCGACCGACCTGCCGAAGGAACTCCAGACGCTGTTCCATCTCGATCCCGGGCCCGGGATCGACACCGATCCGGCTGTCGTCGCCGACGTCTGCGGTCACGACCGCGACCGGATCCTCGTGCTCCTGGACACCGGCACCGCCTGGGTGTCCCGGTTGCGGGAGACCGACGACGCGTCCGCCGACCAGTGGGAGCGCGTCGTCGGCGCCCTCCGCCACGCCCTCCGCACCCTCGTGCTGCCCCCGACGACGGGCGCTCCCGACACCAAGCCGCGGCCCGAGCAGATGGGGCTGTTCACCAATCCCGAGGAGCAGACCCTGTTCGACGATCCGTCGTCCTAGAACCCGCCCTTTCGACGATCGGTCCGGGTTTCCCGGGATGTGGCGTACTGTCAGCACTATCGGAGCCGTCCAGGTTCCGCATTCAGGGATGGTCCATGGCTGACAAATCGCCCCGCAATTCCATGTCGAAGAAATCCGGTAAGTCGCTGAAGGAGAAGCGCGCCGACAAGAAGATGAAGACGAACGGACAGAGCGATCCGGAAATCGTCTCGCACGTCAAGAAGCGCTAGCGCCCGTGCGCCTTTCTGGTAGCGGCAGCAACCACAAAGGCGCACAAGCCGTCAGGCGACGACGGAGCGCTGGGGGACGCCCGAGTACTCGCTGAGCGGGCGAATCACACTGTTCGACGCGCCCTGCTCGATGATGTGGGCGGTCCACCCGGTGATCCGGCTCATCACCAACATCGGCGTGAACATTTTCACGTCGAATCCCATCAGGTAGTACGCCGGACCGGTCGGGAAGTCGAGATTCGGCGCGATCCCGGTGGCGCCGGCCATCGTCTTCTCCAGGATGTCGTACATCCGCACCCACTTCTCGCCGCAGGTGGCGGCGGCGATGTCGAGCAGTGCCGCCTTCATCGTCGGTACCCGCGAGTCACCGTTCTTGTAGACCCGGTGGCCGAAACCCATCACCTTCTCCTTGGCGGCGAGTTTGCCCAGCAGCCACTCCTCGGCGCGGTCGGGCTCGCCGATCTCGAGCATGTCGTGCATGACGGCCTCGTTGGCGCCGCCGTGCAACGGACCCTTCAGCGCCCCGATCGCCCCGATCGCCGCGGTGACCGCACCGTAGATGTCGGACAGTGTCGACGTCACCACGCGAGCCGCGAACGTGGACGCGTTGAAACTGTGCTCCGCATACAGGATCAGCGACACCTCGAACGCCTTGACGACGGCCGGATCGGGCACGCCCCCGAAGCACATGTTCAGAAAGTTCTCCGCGAACCCCAGGTGCGAGTGCGGTGCGATCGGGTCCTGTCCACGCCTGCGCCGGAAGTCGGCGGCCACGATCGTGGGCAGCACCGCCGTCATGCGCAGCGCCTTCGCGAGGTTCTCGGACGGCGAATTATCGTCCTCCGCCGGGTCTTCCGCGCCGAGGTAGCTGATCGCCGTGCGCACCACGTCCATGGGGTGGCAGTTGTCGGCATCTTCGCCAGCAGCGACAGCAGGGAGCGGTCGGCCCGGCGTGCCGCCCGTTCACGCTGGCAGAGCAGTTCCAGTTGCGCGGGGGTGGGGAGTTCGGCCTACCAGAGCAGGTACGCCACCTCCTCGAAGCTGCAGTGCGCTGCCAGGTCCTGCACCGCGTAGCCGCGGTAGGTCAGCGAATTGGTCTCCGGCACCACCCGAGAACGGTCGTCCCGATCGGCGCGGGCTGCAAGGTCTGCGACCGGCCCGCGAGCGCGCAACGCGCCTTCCCGCAACTGGGCCGGGCTGTCCTCGTCAACGAGGACAGCAGCGGCCATCTTCCGTATCCGCAGGGCCGGTAGGCGCTCCGCGCCCGTGCGCGGTTAACGAGTCCAGGGACTCGTCGACCACTCACGGGCGGTAACGCTGCTGGCAATCGTGACGACTAGGACGTCGGATGCTCCTTCGTTCGGGATGAGCGCCTGCGACACGGGTGGGGGCACATGAGCGACGGCGCGGACAGGCGCAAGGACCGCTGGACGACGGGACTCGTCGTGGTGTCGATCATGGCGTGCGGGGTGATCGTCGCGGGACTGCTCGATACCGGATCCGGCCCGGCGACCGTCGACCTCACCGCCGACGGTCCCGCCGAAGCCCCGTCGTACGTCACGCCGACGGTCGAGTATCCCGTCGACATTCCCGGGTGCGCGACGGTGGAACCGCCGTCGGAGGGGGAAGCCTTCGCCATGTGGGTCGGAGGCGAGCAGAGTTACGACAACCCGCGCTACCCGTGGTTCTCGGCACTCAAGGCCTCGGCCATGACTGCCGCCGTCCTCGACGCCCTGCCGGAGGCGGTGGAGATCCCCCTCGTCAGCCCCACGGAGTCGTTGCTGTTCGAGCCGATTCCGGAGTACGAGCAGCCACCGGACGTCGAGGACGACTTCGGCGGCGTCACCAGCGCTCGGGGACCACTGCTTCGAGACTCGTCCCCCGGGTCGCTGTGGTTGTCGGTCAGCAAGGCGGACAAGCCGATTCCGCCGTGCGTTGCCGGGGAACTCGACCGTCGCACGACGCTGCCCGACGGCACCGTGCTGGATGCGGACGACACGTGGTCCGAGTACGACGGCCACCGCACGCTGTCCCGGAGCGTCGCCGGCTACTTCCCGGACGGCACGTGGATCCATGCCGACGCCACCGACGAGAACTTCGCCGAGGCCGACCCCGGCTCGAAGTACAGCGGCACCATCCCACTGAGCCTCGACGAACTCACCGCCATCGTGCTGCGTCCCGAACTGCGGGCGGGTACACCGGTTCCGCCGGGCACCCCGCCTCCTCCGACGGCATGCGGGTCGGGGGGCGGCTCCGAGGACGAGGGACCGGCGCTGACCCGCGCCGATCTGGACCGGCTGAATGCCGTGCTCGACGACGCGTGGCGCGATCAGCGCATCGCGCTGTCGAGACCGCTCGGATCGCTGCAACTGGCCGAGTACAGCGACAACGCGGTGTGTGAGAGCGTCGACGTCACCACACGAGGATCCGAGGGGACCCTGCGGATCTCGATCGAGGGCGGCTACACCGTGCCGCCCGAGCCGGACAAGTACGACCCGTCCTACGACCCGCAGGCCGCGAAGGCCACCCGACTTCCGGACGGTTCCGTGTTGGAGCGACGGGACGGGTACACCTCCGCGGCGACCGTCCCCGGTGAACCCGCCGTCGACGAGGCCGGCCGTCACGTGACGCTGACACGGCCGTCGGGCACCCGGGTGTCGGTCAGCTCGACCTCCACGCTGCCGGCCCCTCCGCTCCCCTACGAGCTTCTCGAATCCCTGGCCACGGCCCCCGGACTGGAGCTGTAGCCGACATGGGCCTCGACACGAGCACCCGAAACCTCTGGGCCGCAGCGCTCGTGGCGGTCGTGACCGTCGCCGGCGCCGTCACCACCGTGATCGTGCACGAACCGGAGCCCCCGGAGGTGAACATCCCCGGGCTCACCGGTTTCGTGGGCCCCGACGCCACGGAGGCGTCGCCCGATGCACCCGGCGCCGAGTGGTCGCTGGATGCGGCCGCCACCTACGATCGACAGTTCGCCGTCTTCCGCAACCCCGTGTACGGCAGCGGATTCGACTCGGGCGAGCCGGGATTCGTCGACGCCGGACAGGTGCTGGTCACCATGATCGGGTTGGTGAACCAGCAGACGTCGGGGCTGGACGAGACGCGGTTGGTCGGGGTGGACGCCGACACCGGATCGGTGCGCTGGGCGGCGCCGGTCGAGTCGCTGGGCGGGTGCGCCGACACCCTCGCTGCCGGGCGGATGGTCTGTTACACGACTCCCTTCGAGGACGCACCCGTCATCCTGGCGGTCGACACCGACGACGGGTCCGTGACCCGCACTCCCACCGACTGGACGATCCTGGCGATGACGGCTGCCGACGACTGGCTGTACGTGATGGAAGGCGACCCGGAATCCGACGACATCCGGGTGCACAGCGGTGTGCCCACCGACCCCGACGCCCGCTGGTCGCAGCGGTTCGATCTCGGTTCGGCGTGGGAGGACGCGTTCGGTCACCTCATGAGCACCGAGCACGGTCAGGGTGTGCTCGAACTCGGCGGGGAGGTGGCGGGGTTCGACCTCGCGACCGGGACTCCGATGTTCACCCGCACCCTGCCCGACTGCACGCAGTCCGCCCGGGCCACCGAGGGTGGGGTGGTCGTCCGCGTCCACAGCGACTGCACCCTCAGCAAGGTGCTGGGCTCCGAGGCCGTCGATCGCACCGGTCGCGTCCTCGCGGCATCGGATGTGGAGGCCGCACACACCCTCGCCGTCGATCGCCCCGCCGACAGTACGATTCCGGTGCTTCTCGGCGACGGTTCCTACGACCGGACGACGGGCGAACTGCTGTGGACCAGCCCCGCTCTCGTGTCGACGCCACGGGTCGACACTCCGGAGTCGTACGGCCCGAACACCACGCAGGGCACCGCTGTGGCCGTGCTGGGCGAGGTGGCATTGCTGCGCGACTACGAGGGCAGGACCGAAGCCGCACTCGACCTGAGGTCCGGGGAACGGTTGTGGCAACGACACTCCGACTCGTACGGCACCGTCGTCGCCGCGGAGGGCGACACCGCAGTGTTGCTGGAATCCGATGTCCTGCGCGCCGAGAACGTCCGGTCCGGCGAGGAACTGTGGGTGCTCCCCCTGCAGACCGTGATCGACGACGACTCGTGGGGAAGCACACCCGTCGTCGCGGCGTCGAGCCCCCGCCTGGTCTATGTGACGTCGGGGACGATGGTCGGGTTGGGCTCAGCGAGGTGAGTCGCTACGTGCCGGGCCGGACGAAGTGCACGAGCTGGCTGACGTTGAGCTGCCACCGCTCCTGCACATCGAAACCGTAGGACCGCACGACGCGGTAGTTGGCGCCGAGCCGCACCGGATCACGGGCATCGACGGCCGCCCAGGTGTGGCTGTCGACACCCGCGGACCGGTTGGTCAGCAGCCAGATCGCGGAACAGCCCCTGATCCGGTCCGCGATGCGGTCGGGCGCCAGCGTCTCGTCCCACAACCCGCCCAGTTCCGCCGCCGTCGATCCCCGCGAGATGTCGCGGAGAGCGGCGAAGGCGGGCGGATCCACGGTCTCGACGGTGCGCATCGGGCCGGGATTCCAGACGTTCTTCAGGTCGTACAGCACACAGTCGCCGGGTGCGGCCTCGGATTCGACGAGGTCGGCGACGCGGCTGTAATCCATGCCGCCCGGCTTGGCATAGGGGCCGCGCTGCACCAGGTAGTGCGGCAGGGCGACGGCTCCGAACACCGCGAGGATCACCGCGAGCAGCGGCAGCGATCGTCGTCCGGCGAGACCCGCGATCCACACCATCGACTGTCCGAGGAGCAGTGCGCACGCGGGGGCGGTGAACGTGAAGTACCGACCCAGATACACGTTCTGCGACGTCAGCGAATACAGCAGCACCAGCGCGGTGGGAACGAGGAGCCAGGGCACGGCCGTCGCGAGAAGCCCCGGCTGTTCGCCGCCCCGGTGGTCACGCCCACGGACGATGCCGACCGTCACTCCGGCGACGACGAGCAGTCCGGAGACGACGGCGACGGCGAGTGCGTTGTCGAAGTACTGCTCGACGAGCACGATCCACACGAGATCGAAATTCCGGCCGGCGATCCACGAGACCTGATCCGCCTGCGATTGCACCAGCACGATCACCGGCGCCGCGATCGCGATGCCCGCGCCGGCAGCCAGGAGGAACGACCCGACGCAGCGACGTCCGGTCTTCGTCACCGCGAGCGTCACGACGTGCGCGGCAACGATCAGGATGCTGTAGAGGAACACCGTGGTCGAGACCGCGACGAGCAGCGCGTACAGCACCCACGCGGTGCCCGTCCGCCTGCGCACGGCCACGACGAACACGACGGTCACCCACACCGCCAGCGCCGCGGACAGCGCGTACGAGCGCGCCTCGATTCCGGCGGACGTCACCCGCGGCAGGATCGCGAACACGAGCGCCGCGACCAGGGCCACCCGTCGCGTGGACAGCAGCTTTCCGAGCACGACGAGGCCGGCGGCGCCGATCCCCACGGCCAGCACGCTGGGCAGTCGCAGCCAGAACTCGGTCAGGGGGACGACGCGCAGCCACCCATGCATGCCCAGGTAGTACGCGCCGTGGACGGCGTCGACGTCGAACAGCAACCGCACCATGTCGGGGATGTCGCGCCCGGCGACCGAGACGGTGGCCGCCTCGTCGTGCCAGAACGACGGCGACCAGGACCGGAAGCCCGAGATCGCGACCGCCACGAGTCCGAGCAGGAGCGGATCGCACCATCTCGTCCACAGCCGGGTTCCTCGCTCCGCACCGCTGCGCCGCGACTCGGAAGCCAGCACGGGCAGGGGCGACGTCATTCCGCGGTTCCTCGAGGTAGGTGAAATCAATGACCTACATGGAGACCGTTCCGGACCGCGTCGCCGTTACGTCCGGTGCTACCCGGCGGACGAGTCCTGCGCCCCGAGCCGCCACAGCGACGTCACCTCCCGCTTGCGCGCGGCGTGCAGCGCATCCGATCGGTCGGCGACCTTCCCGTGCCGGGGCGCCACGTCCCGGCGTCCGAGGACGGTCAGTCCGGCGTCGTCGATCAGGGTCAGTAATTCCTCGCGGGTTCGCAGTCCGAGGTGCTCGGCGATGTCGGACAGGATGAGCCAGCCCTCTCCCCCGGGCTCGAGGTGCTCGGCCAGGCCTCCCAGGAATCCGCGGAGCATCCGGCTGTCCGGATCGTAGATCGCGTATTCGATCGGCGAGGTGGGACGGGCGGGAATCCACGGCGGGTTGCACACGACCAGCGGTGCCCGGCCCTCGGGAAACAGATCCGTTTCCACCACCTGCACCTGACCGGCGTAGCCGAGCCGGTCCAGATTCGCCCGGGCGCAGGCGAGCGCATTCGCGTCGAGTTCGGTCGCGATCACCTTCTCGACGCCGCGGTGCGCGAGGACGGCGGCCAGCACACCGGTGCCGGTGCCGATGTCGAATGCCTGCGTGTTTGACGGCAGCGGGGTGTCGGCGACGAGGTCGACGTATTCGCCGCGAATCGGGGAGAACACGCCGTAGGCGGGGTGGATGCGCGCACCGAGGGCGGGAATGTCGACGCCCTTCTTCTGCCACTCGTGGGCGCCGATCGCCCCGAGCAGGTCGCGCAGGGTGGTGACGGTGGGCTGGTCCGTCGGTCCGTACGCCTCGAGCACCGCTTGCCGCACGTCGGGGGCGCGCCGCAGCGGGACGGTCTGGTCGGCGTCGAACGGCACCAGCAGCATCCCGAGGATCCCCGCCCGCCGCGACTGTGTCTGCCGGTGCAGGTGGAACGCGGTGGCGGGGTCGGTGGACGTCTTGCGGGTCTTGCGGTCGGTGCGGGCGGCGACGGCGGTGCCGAGCTGGCGGGCGTTGTGGAAGTCGCCGCGCCACAGCAGCGCCGTCCCCTCGCACGCGAGGCGGTACGCCTCGTCGGCGGTCATCGAGTCGTCGGCCACCCGGATCTTCTTCGGAGGCGTCGCCCCACTGGTGGACCGCCACACCGCCGAATGCTCGGTGCCGTCCTCGGTCCAGCGGACGAACTCGGTTTCCATGAGGGAGAGCCTAGGCGCTTCGCGCCCGTGCGCCTTTTTGGTAGGCGTATTCAGTCGGTCGACGCAACATCCCTGGTAAGGAAGGGTGTTGTGGATGGTGTTCAAGGGGCGGCCGCCGATCGAGCGGCGAGTGCGGGAGCAGTTCTGGGAGTGTTTGCGGGCGGGGCAGGACACGGTCAGCGCGGCGTGTGAGGTGCAGGTCTCGCTGACCCAGATGCGGCGGTGGCTGGTGCAGGTCGGTGGAGTGCGTCCCCGCCGACCTGTTCCCCCGTCGGGGCGGTATCTGTCGCTGTCCGAGCGGGAGCAGATCGACGAATTCCGCCGGGACGGGTGGACGATCCGGGCGATCGCCCACGCACTGGGCCGCAGCCCGTCCACGATCAGCCGGGAACTGCGGCGGGCGTTGTCCTCTCGCGGGAAGTATCTGGCCTCACGGGCCCAACGGGACGCCGAGGCCCGCGCCCGGCGCCCCAAGACCGCCAAGCTCGCCGCCCACGCCGAGTTGCGGGAGCAGGTGCAGGGGTGGCTGGGTGAGGACTTGTCACCGCAGCAGATCTCGCACAAGCTCAGGCGGGAGTATCCGAGCCGGCCGGAGATGTGGGTGTCACACGAATCGATCTATCAGGCGTTGTTCGTCCAGTCCCGGGGAGCGTTGACGCGGGAGCTGACCGCCCATCTGCGGACCGGCCGCTACCTGCGTAAACACCGAAGCACGGTCGGTGAGCGGCGGGGGAAGTTCCCGGACATGGTGATGATTTCCGAGCGTCCCGCCGAGGTCGAGGACCGGGCGGTGCCCGGGCACTGGGAGGGCGATCTGATCATCGGGGCGAACAACAAGTCGGCGATCGGGACGTTGGTGGAGCGGTCGACCCGGTTCGTGATGCTGTTGCACCTGCCGGATGGGCATTCCGCCGAGCAGGTGCGGTCGGCGATGACCCGCAAGATCACCGAGCTTCCCCAGCACCTTGCCAAGTCGATCACCTGGGATCAGGGTGCGGAGATGAGTCAGCACGCCCGGTTCACTGTCGAGACGGGGGTGCCGGTGTATTTCTGTGATCCGCGTTCGCCGTGGCAGCGCGGGACGAACGAGAACACAAACGGCTTGCTGCGCCAGTACTTCCCCAAGGGGATCGCGTTGGACGGGTTCGAAGAGGTCTACCTCGACGTGGTGGCCGATAAACTCAATCGTCGTCCCCGTATGACGCTCGACTGGGACAGTCCAGCCGAGCGTCTCGGGAAACTCGTTGTTGCGACGGCCGCTTGAAAACGCC
>NZ_JBLWIT010000141.1:0-36283 GCF_048381435.1 Rhodococcus mengyinensis
ATGTTCACCTTGACCGATGACGAGCGGGCGATCAGCGACACTGCCCGCGACTTCGCGGCCGAGCATCTCGCGCCGCACGCCGTGGAATGGGATCAGGCCAAGCATTTCCCGGTGGACGTCCTGCGTAAGGCGGCGTCGTTGGGGATGGGTGGGATCTACATCCGCGAGGACGTGGGTGGATCCGAGCTCACTCGTGTCGATGCCGCCCGCATCTTCGAGCAGCTCGCGAAGGGGTGCCCGTCGATCGCCGCCTACATTTCCATCCACAACATGGTCACGTGGATGATCGACAGGTTCGGCACCGACGAGCAGCGCCGCGCGTGGGTGCCGGGGTTGTGTTCGATGGATCAGCTGGGCAGTTACTGCCTGACCGAGCCGGGTGCCGGTTCGGATGCGGCGGCGCTGAGTACCCGGGCGGTCCGCGACGGCGACGACTACGTCCTGAACGGGGTCAAGCAGTTCATCTCCGGTGCCGGCACCTCGGATGTGTACGTGGTGATGGCCCGCACCGGGGAGGGCGGGCCGCGGGGGATTTCGGCGTTCATCGTCCCCAAGGGGTCGCCGGGTCTGTCCTTCGGGCCGAACGAGGTGAAGATGGGCTGGAACGCCCAGCCCACCCGTCAGGTGATCTTCGAGGACGTGCGGGTGCCGGCGGCGAATCTGCTCGGTTCCGAGGGCGGTGGCTTCCGGATCGCGATGGCCGGCCTCAACGGTGGCCGGCTCAACATCGCGGCGTGCTCGGTGGGCGGCGCGCAGACCGCGTTGGAGCGGGCCGTCGCCTACCTGACGGACCGGAAGGCGTTCGGTTCGCCGCTGATCGACTCGCAGGCGCTGCAGTTTCAGCTCGCCGACATGCGCACCGAACTGGAGGCGGCCCGCACCCTGCTGTGGCGGGCGGCGGCCGCGCTCGAGGACGGCGCTCCCGATGTCGTCGAACTGTGTGCGATGGCCAAACGCTTCGCCACCGACACCGGTTTCGAGGTGGCCAACAAGGCGCTGCAACTGCACGGCGGTTACGGCTATCTTGCCGAGTACGGAATCGAGAAGATCGTCCGGGACCTGCGGGTCCATCAGATCCTCGAGGGCAGCAACGAGATCATGCGGGTGGTCATCGCCCGGAGCGTCGTCGGAAATAGTGGAACGGCAGGGTGACCTACGTGAATTCTGAATCTGAGGTAATTGTCGAGAAGCGGGACGGGCTGGGCCGGATCGTGCTCAATCGGCCCAGGGCGATCAACGCCCTCAATCATGCGATGGTGCGGCAGATCGCGGCGGCCTTGGCCGGGTGGTCCGGCGACGACGAGGTGCGTGCGGTGGTGATCACCGGTGCGGGTGAGCGGGGCCTGTGCGCCGGCGGCGACATCGTGTCGATCTACCACGACGCCAAGGACGGGGGCACCGGTTCGCGGGAGTTCTGGCGCGAGGAGTACATCCTCAACGCGGCCATCGCGGGGTACGGCAAGCCGTATGTGGCGATCATGGACGGCATCGTGATGGGCGGTGGGGTCGGGGTGTCGGCGCACGGCAGCGTGCGGATCGTCACCGAGCGGTCGATGATCGGGATGCCCGAGACCGGGATCGGTTTCGTCCCCGATGTCGGGGGCACCTACCTGCTCGCCCGCGCCCCGGGCGAGTTGGGCACCCACATCGCCCTGACCACCGCCCGGCTCAGTGCCGGCGACGCGATCGCGTGCGGGTTCGCCGACCACTTCATCCCGTCGGAGAAGATCGAGCAGTTCCTCGACGCGCTGTCGACCGCGTCGGTTCAGGACGCGCTCGCACAGTTCACCGAACCGGCTCCGGTCTCGGAGTTGCTGGCGCAGCAGGGCTGGATCGACGCCGCGTACTCGGCGAACAGTGTCGCCGACATCGTCGCCCGGCTGCGCGGCAGTGGGGTGCCCGAGGCGGAGAAGGCGGCCGAGCAGGTGCGCTCGAAGTCGCCGACCGCGTGCGCGGTCACCCTGACATCGCTGCGCCGCGCACGGCAGGCCGGCAGCCTCGAGGAAGTGCTCAACGACGAGTTCCGGGTGTCCGTCGCCTGCCTGAGCTCGCCCGACCTCGTCGAGGGCATCCGGGCGCAGGTCGTGGACAAGGACCGCAACCCGCAGTGGTCGCCCGCCACGATCGAGGAGGTCGACCCAGCGCAGGTCGACGCGTTCTTCGCCCCACTCGGCGACCTCGAACTCGGCCTGACGGCCCCGCAGCGCCAGCACTGACCACCAGCCACACGCGTCCAGGAGGGACTGCTATGAGCACTACCGTCGGATTTCTGGGACTCGGTCACATGGGTGGTCCCATGGCGGCCAACCTCGTCAAGGCGGGGCACACGGTGGTCGGCTTCGACCTCGCGCCCGCCGCACTCGAACAGGCAGTGAAAGACGGTGTCACCGTCGCTGATTCGGCCGTCGAGGCCGTGCGCGAGGTGGACGTCGTGATCACGATGCTGCCGAGCGGCAAGCACGTTCTCGGGCTCTACGCGGAGATCCTGCCCGCCGCGAAGCCGGGCACCCTGTTCATCGATTCGTCCACCATCGACGTCGCGGACGCCCGGGCGGCGCACGACGAGGCGGTCGAGGCGGGCCACCGTTCGGTGGACGCACCCGTCTCCGGCGGCGTCGTCGGCGCCACCGCGGGAACGCTCGCGTTCATGGTCGGCGGCACGGCGGACGACTTCGAGTCCGCGAAGCCGCTGCTGGACGTGATGGGCAAGAAGGTCGTCCACTGCGGAGATCCGGGCAACGGTCAGGCCGCGAAGATCTGCAACAACATGATTCTGGGCGTGTCGATGATCGCCATCAGTGAGGCGTTCGTCCTCGGCGAGAAGCTGGGTCTGAGCAACCAGGCCCTGTTCGACGTCGCGTCCAACGCGTCGGGTCAGTGCTGGGCGCTCACCACCAACTGTCCTGTGCCCGGACCGGTTCCGACGAGCCCGGCCAACAACGACTACCAGCCGGGCTTCGCGGCCGCGCTGATGGACAAGGACCTCGGTCTCGCCGCGAACGCGCTGAAGACCAACGGCGTCGAGGCCGACCTCGGGCTGCGGGCCGCCGAGCTGTACAGCCGGTTCCACGCCGCCGGTGGTGGTGGCCAGGACTTCTCGGCCATCATCAACGACATCCGCGACCGTTCTACCAAGGGAGACCAGTGACCGACTTCGAGACCATCCTGCTCGAACGCAAGGGCCGGGTGGGGATCATCACCCTCAACCGTCCGAAAGCGCTCAACGCACTGAACTCCGAGCTGATGCGCGAGGTCGTGTCGGCGGTGGAGGAGTTGGAGAAGGATTCGGAGATCGGTGCCATTCTGATCACCGGTTCCGATCGGGCCTTCGCGGCGGGCGCCGACATCAAGGAGATGCAGCCCAAGTCGTACATGGACGTCTACCTGGACGACTTCTTCGCCGCATGGGATCGGCTCGCCGCGGCCCGCAAGCCGACGATCGCTGCGGTTGCCGGTTACGCACTCGGCGGCGGATGCGAGCTGGCGATGCTCTGCGACATCCTGATCGCCGCCGACACCGCGAAGTTCGGTCAGCCGGAGATCAAGCTCGGTGTCATCCCGGGCATCGGCGGTTCGCAGCGGCTGACGCGCGCGGTGGGTAAGGCCAAGGCCATGGAACTGTGCCTGACCGGCCGGAACATGGACGCCGAGGAGGCCGAACGTGCCGGGCTGGTGTCGCGGATCGTCCCTGCCGCGGAGCTGCTCGACGAGGCGCTGCAGACGGCGACCACCATCGCCGAGATGTCGCTTCCGGTCGCGATGATGGCGAAGGAAGCCGTCAACCGCTCGTTCGAGACCACCCTCACCGAGGGCGTCCGGTTCGAACGTCGGGTCTTCCATTCGACGTTCGCCACCGAGGATCAGAAGGAAGGCATGGCAGCGTTCGTCGAGAAGCGTGCGCCCGTGTTCAAACACCGCTAGAAACCCTGAAAACGACTGTCGCCCCGCACCGGGATCCGGTGCGGGGCGACAGTCGTCTCACCACTTGGTGGGGGCGTCTCCGGTGTCGAAATCGCCTGCCTCGCGGCGCAGTTCGGCGAGGATCGTGACCAGTTGTTCCAGCTTGTCGCCGGATACCCCGGGACTCGAGAACACCTGGGCGTTGAGTCGCTCGGTGGACTCGACGGCCAGTTTCCTTCCCGCGTCGGTGATTTCGATCAGGGTCGCCCGGCGATCGCTAGGGTGCGGGACACGCCGCACGAGGTTCGCCGTTTCGAGCCGGTCGACGGCGTTGGTGACGCTGGTGGGGTGAACCTGAAGGCGCGCGCTGGCCTTCGCCATCGGGAGTGCGCCCGTGCGCGTGAACGTCAGCAGTGTCAGCAGTTCGTACCGGGCGAACGTGAGCCCCGACGGCTTGAGCACCTCTTCCACCCGGGCCATCATGATCTGCTGTGCCCGCATCACCGAGGTCACCGCGGCCATGCCGTCGGCGACATCACCCCAGCCGTGCTTCGTCCACTGCCGGTGGGCCTCTTCGATGGGGTCGAGATGAAGTGGTGACGGTGGTGGCATGCGTCGATCATCCCATGACGGGTGATGGGCCGCGAAAATCTGCCGAACGTGTCGTCAGTGCGCTTCCGCCTTCGCGGCGGCCGCCAACGCCACGAGTCCGAGTCCCGCGCACGCCGTCATCGTGACCGCGAGTGCGACGCCAGTGTTGCCGAGCACGCCGACCAGGGGAGCGATCAGCGCGCCGACACCGAACTGCAGGGCGCCGAGCAGCGCGGCCGCCGTACCGGCCGCCTCCCCGTGCCGGCCGAGAGCCAGTGCCGGGGCGTTGGGCAGGACGAAGCCGACACCGGCGAGGAGGAACCACAGCGGAACGACGAACCCGACGAGCCCGCCGAACTCGAAGTGGGCGGTGGTGACCAGCGCCAGCCCGGCCACCGTCGCGAAGGCGAGGGCCGACACCGTGATCTGCAGCGGTGACCACCGTGCGAGGGCGCGGACGTTGAGTTGCGAGGCGCCGATCAGAGCGATCGCGCCGGAGCTGAACAGCAGCGCGAACTGCTGCTCGTCCAGGCCGTACTGGTCCTGGAACACGAACGACGCACCGGAGACGTACGAGAACAACGATCCCATCGCCACACTCGACACGAGGGCGAGCACCATGAACGCGCGGTCACCCAGCAGGCTCTTGTAGGTGCCCAGCACGGCGCGCAGATTGCTCTTGCGCCGCCGTTCCGGCGGCAGCGTCTCCGTCAGACCCCACACACCGATCAATGCTGTCAGCATGCCGATCACGGCGAGGACGACGAAGATCCCGCGCCAGTCGACGGCGATGAGGAGCGCCCCGCCGATACTCGGGGCGAGAACGGGTGCGACGCCGAGCACGAGCATCAGCCGCGACATCACGACGGCCACGGTGTTCCCCGAGAACAGGTCGCGGACGACGGCGAGCGCGACCACCGCTGCGGCGGCGGCCCCTATGCCCTGGAAGACGCGGAGCACACCCAGCACGGCCACGGTCGGCGCGAAGACCGCGAGCACGGACGCGACGACGTGGACACCGATACCGGCGATCAGGGGACGCCTGCGCCCGAGGCTGTCCGCGAGCGGTCCGACGATCAACTGCCCCAGCGCGAGGCCGAGCAGGGTGCCGGTGATGGTCAGCTGGACCGCGGACGAGGACGCGCCGAGGTCGGTTCCGATGTCCGGAAGCGCGGGCAGGTACATGTCGATGGTGAAGGGGCCGAGGGCCACCATCGCGCCGAGTACCAGGATCACCCGAAGGCTGGGACGGGTGGTTGTCCGGTCGGCGGTCGGGGCGGCGCGTTCTTCGGTATCGGTCACGAAGCAACACAGCAACGAGGGCACGTGGTTTGTTCCCGCCCCGGCGTGTCGGTTTCAGAATCACCGTGAGCGCAACCCTCGCGCCCGGGGCACCGGCCGGGCACAGTAATCATCGATGCGGGTGTGACTGAGTGGTTGAGGTACCGGCCTGCAAAGCCGTTCACACGGGTTCGAATCCCGTCACTCGCTCGGGTGAGAACCGGCAGGTGATGCACCTGCCGGTTCTCTTTCGCGTGGTCACACGTCTTCGAGGCGAATGCCCTTGGTCTCCTTCATGAACAGGCACGCGACGCCGGTGAGCACGGCCAGCACCATGATGTAGACGCCGAACACCCAGCCGAGGTCGAGTCCGAGGAGAAGCTGGTTCAGGTACGGGGCGGTGCCACCGAACACCGCTACGGAGAACGAGTACGCGAATCCGATCGCCTGGGTGCGTAGTCGCGTCGGGAAGCTCTCCGACAGCGTGGAGGACAGAATCGACGCCGGGACCGCGACGATCAGCAGGGCGGCGGTGGTGGCGACGAGCAGGGTCCACCCATCGGACGTGATCATCATCGTCAGCGGCAACTGCAGGACGAACATCAGAACCGCGAAGGCCCCCAGCATGGGCCGTCGGCCGATCTTGTCGGAGAGCAACCCGAGGAACGGCAGCGAGACCAGAGCGATCAGCTGAGCGATCACCAGCATCCAGTACGCGGTGTCGGGATTCATGCCCTGCTGCGTGATCGCGTACGTAGAGATGTACGACGTCCACGTGTAGTGCGCGGCCGTGATGCCCGAGGTCATCCCGATCATCAGGAGGATCGCCCGGACGACGGTGCGGCGGGGGATGCTCGGCTGATCGTCATCCTTCTGCGCAGCATCGAAGACGTCGCTCTCGTCCATGCTGCGGCGCAGGTACAGGGCGAACAGTGCCAGGAGCGCGCCGATGAGGAAGGGGATACGCCAACCCCATTGACCGACAGCGGTGTCGGACAGGGAGGAGGTGACGACGCCGCCGACGGTGTAGGCCAGCACCGAACCGCCGAAGATCGCGATGAACGCGACGCTGCCCCACATGCCGCGCCGGTGCGGAGGTGCGATCTCACCGACGTAGGAATACGCGGTCGCGGACTCGCCGCCGTGCGCGAAGCCCTGCATGACGCGCGCGGTGAGCAGGATCAGCGACGCCCACGCGCCGATCGTCGAGTAGGTGGGCATCACCCCGATGATCAGGCTGCCGGTGGCCATCATCAGCATGGTCGTGACGAGGACGAACTTGCGTCCGCGCTTGTCGGCGATCCGGCCGAAGATGATCCCGCCGAGCGGGCGCATCAGGAACCCGACCGCGAACACGGCGAGCGTGGACAGCAGGGCCGAGACCGGGTCCGAGTTGCTGAACATCGCCGCCGCGATGAACGGGGCGAACACCGCGTACGCGCTCCACTCGTACCACTCGAGGACGTTGCCGACGGAGCTGGCGAGGAGCGATTTCTTGCGGGAGGCGAGGGTGGTGCCGGAATGGGTGTCAGGCTGCGCCTGGCGAGTGAGGTCGACGTTCACGTGCAGTCACTTTCGTCGGGGTCGCGGAGTCGAGATGTCGAGGGGAGGAGCCGTCAACGCAGGTCGCTGCGACGGATCTTGCCTGTCTGGGTCTTCGGGAGGTCGGTGATGATGTGCACCAGCCGCGGCCGCTTGTACGCGGCGAGCCGGTCGCGGGCGAACGCGACGAGTTCGTCCTCGGTGGCGGTCGCGCCCTTGCGGAGCGAGACGTAGGCCACCACCGATTCGCCCTGGTAGTCGTCGGGTTGCCCGACGACGGCGGCCTCGTGCACGGCCGGGTGTTCGTAGAGGGTGTCCTCGACCTCACGGGGCCACACCTTGTACCCGGACACGTTGATCTGATCCTTGAGCCGGTCGACGAGATACACCCACCCCGCCTCGTCGATGATCGCGACGTCCCCGGTGCGCAACCGTCCGCCGGGCAGTGTGTCCCGGGAGGCGTCCGGGTTGCGCCAGTAGCCCGAAACAACCTGCGGTCCGGCGATTTCCAGTTCGCCCGCGGTGTGGGGCGGAACAGGGTCACCATTCGGGTCGACGGCGCGGATGTCCACCCGGGGCAGCGGGAGACCGATGGACAGTGAGCCACTCGACGGGTCGACCGGCGCCCGCAGGCCGGGTGGCACCGCAATCACTCCGGCCGTCGTCTCGGTCATCCCGTACGCGTTGTGGATGTACTTGCCGAATCGGGCTTCGAACTTCTCCACGGTGGCAGGCGGGATGGGCGCGCCGCCCGAGTAGAGGGTCTTGACCGAGGCGAAGTGGTCCGCGCTCACCCCCGGAACCTCGGACAGCGCGTTGAACACGGTGATCGAGCCGATCGTGTACGTCACCCGGTGCTCCACGAGCGTCTCCAGTGCGACGGCCGCGTTGAACCTGTTCGAGAAGACGAGCAGGCAGTCCCGGACGAGGGCGACACCCGCATTGAGCACGGCGCCGGTGATGTGGAACAGGGGAGCGACGGCGAACACGACGTCACCGTCGACGACGCCGGCGCACTCACCGAAGTCGAGTGCGGTGGCCAGCACGTTCGCGTGGGAGTTGAGCGCGCCCTTCGGTGGGCCGGTGGTCCCGGAGGTGTAGGTGAGCAGCGCGAGGTCGTCTCCGCCGAGTTCGACCAGGGGAGGCCGCCTGCCGCGAAAGCGCGCGAGGAGTTCGACGAGGTCGCCGTCGGCCGCCGGCGTGGCGCGCGTGGTGGACTCGAACACCCGCGGATCGTTGCGGGTCTGGAAATCGAGGGCGCTGGTGCTGATCGAGAATCGCACGCTGCTGCCTCGCAGGGTCTCCGCCGTGGCCGCGGCGCTCACGTCTTCGCAGAGGATGCCGATCGGCTCCGCATCGTCGACGAGGCGGCGGAGTTCGTTTCCGCGGTACATCGGATTGAGCACCAGCGCTGCTGCGCCGACCTTCCACAGCGCCAGCAGAGCGAGGACGTACTGCGGCACATTCTGCAGGTAGATGCCCACCCGGTCACCGCGCCCGACGCCCCACTCGCTCAGCGCGACGGCGAGGGCGTCCGACAGGTCGTCGACCTCACGGGCAGTGAGGACACCATCGAAATAGGCCACGGCCGGGTGATCGGGATACGCCTGCACGCGCGCCTGCCACGCGTCGAGCGTGGTCGCCACGGGTGGCTCCTGGATTCCGTCGTTGATGAACGTCGACGACACCGCATGTCCTTTCTCCGGCTCGGTCCGAACGGGATGTCCGAATTCGAGCGGCCGACCGATCACTCGCTCGGTCGGTGTGGGCAAGTGTTGTGTGTCACATGAGGTGTGTCAAGTCGGGGCCCCGCCCGCCGCCCGAGGAAGCCGGGGTTGCCGTGACGACCTCGGTGACGGTTGCCACTCATATTTCCGTCTGGCAATATGAGGCTATGAGCGCCTACGCCGCCCTGGCCGAGCCGCACCGCAGACAGATTCTCGACCTGCTGCGTGAGGGTGAGCGGCCCGCCGGAGAACTGGTGGAGCGCATCGCGCTCAGTCAGCCCGGCGTGTCCAAGCACCTCAAGGTACTGCGCGAGGCCGGGCTCGTCGTGGTGCGCGTGGACGGCAAGCAACGTCTGTACGCGCTGCGCCCAGAACCCCTCGCCGAGGTCGACCAGTGGCTGGAGCCGTACCGCGCGTACTGGTCGAGGCGCCTCGACGCCCTCGAACGACACCTGGAGGAGAACCCATGACCGACGGAACCCTGGAGACGATCGACGGCCGCCCGGCGCTGCGCTTCGAGCGCACGCTCGCCCACTCGATCGAACGCGTGTGGCGGGCGGTCAGCGTGCCGGCAGAGCTCGAGCGCTGGTTTCCCGCCGCCGCCGAGTGGACACCGGCGACAGGGGAGACCTTCGAGGCCTACGGCGCGACCGGCGAGGTGACCGAGGTCGATGAACCCCATCGGCTGGCGTGGACCTTCGGCGGTGAGCGGTACAGCTTCGATCTGACCGCTGAGGGCGACGGATGCCGGCTGATCTTCATCCATGTCTTCGGTGACCGTGCGATCGCAGCGCAGACCGCGGCCGGCTGGGAGACCTACCTGTCGCGGCTCAAGCCTCATCTCGCAGGCGGGTACCTCTCCGAGGCGGAGGCGCACGGGTCGTGGGATCGGTGGGAGGAACTTCACGAGCGCTACGCCGAGCGCTTCGGCGTCGACCCGACGCCGGGACGGAAATTCCTGGAGGCGCAGCGCGCCGGCCAATGACATCCGGTAGACCCTCTGCCGAAACGGCGCTCGTCCAGCAGTTCCAGCCCGCACCGGACGCGCTCCGGGAGAGACCGGGTGCCGCCTCCCGCAACGACGGGAACGACGAACACCTGGTACGCGTCGACCAACCCGGCCGCGAAGGCGTGGGAGGCGAGCCCGGGGTTGCTGTCCGGGTGTGATCCGGATCAGCGTGTCACGTCCAGTGCGTCGACGTCGACGCCTGCCGCCGGAAGCAGGTGATAGAAAGCGCGTTCGCAGAGATCGATCATGTCCGTGCGGTCCATGGTCGGCTCGTCGAGCCACGACAGCACGATCTCCTCCATGAACGCCTGCCAGCCCGAAATCGCGGCCTCGAGCGCGGGTGTCGTCGGCACCCCGAGCTCGGCCAGCGACGCGCCTATCCAGCGGGTGAACGTGCGCCGCATGCCGCGGTAGATCTTCCGCATCCGCTCGTCACCGCTACCGGCCATCCGCATGACCGCCAGGTAGATGGTGGGGTGCTCGATCACCGCGTCCGCGAACGTTTCGACGCCGGCTCGGAGCTGCCCGGACACGGGGAGCGTCGCGTCGGGTGTCATCCGGCGTTGCAATTCGGAGGCCGAGGCCTCGAGGACGGCGTTGCGAAAACCCTGCTTGTTCTTGAAGTAGTGGAACAGCAGGGGCGGGGAGACACCCGCCTCGGCCGCCACCTGGTCCATCGACAGGTCGTCGAACGGCACCGTCTCGAGAAGCCGGACGGCCACGTCGAGGATCTGCGCGCGCCGATCTTCGGGAGAGCGGGGTGCGGCGGCCACCCCTGCACTCTATTGAGGAACCCTCGCGCCGTCCATTGACTTTTACTCAACGGGATACGTAACCTCGGGTTACACATACCGAGTGTGAGGAGCGCAACAATGTCGGATTTCGATGTCGTCGTCAATGGTGGGCTGTGGTTCGACGGAACCGGATCCGCGCCCCGGCGGCGCAATCTCGGCATCCGCGACGGTGTCGTCGTCCGCGCATCGATCCGACCCCTGCCCGTCGGGCCCGACACCGAGATCATCGATGCGGCAGGCAAATGGGTGGTCCCCGGATTCGTCGACGTGCACACTCACTACGACGCGGAGGTGCTCGTCAGCCCCGGGCTGCCGGAGTCGGTGCGACACGGCGTGACCACCGTCGTCCTCGGAAACTGCTCCCTGTCCACCGTGTATTCGACGCCGCGTGAATGCGCCGACCTGTTCAGCCGGGTCGAGGCCGTGCCACACGACTCCGTGCTCAGGATCCTGGACGAGAACAAGATCTGGCAGAGCCCGGCGGAGTACGTCGAGGCACTGGAATCGCTGCCGCTCGGCCCCAATGTCGCCGGTTTCATCGGGCACTCCGACATCCGCACCCACGTGCTCGGCCTCGGCCGGGGCACCGACAAGCGGACCACGCCGAGCACCCGCGAACTCGAGCGGATGGGCGCGATGCTCACCGAGGCCGTCGACGCCGGCTTCCTCGGCCTGTCCTCGATGACGAATGCGCTCGACAAGATCGACGGCGACGAATACCGTTCGCGCTCATTGCCGTCCACGTATGCGCGGTGGAAGGAGTTCCGCTTCCTCAACCGCATCCTGCGCGAGCGAGGCAAGATCCTGCAGAGCGCGCCGACGATCAACCTGCACCCCAACATCGCGGGATTCTTCGCGGAAAGTTCGGGTCTGGGACGACGCAAGCCCCTCAAGACATCGCTGCTGTCGGCCGCGGACTCGAAGGCCTACCCGCCGATCGTGTACTTCATGCTCGCCGCGGCGCCCCTGCTGAACCGCTTCGCCAAGACCGACTTCAAGTGGCAGCACCTTCCGGTGCCGTTCACCGTCTACGCGGACGGCATCGACCTCGTGGTGTTCGAGGAGTTCGGCGCCGGCGCGGCGGCACTGCATCTGAAGGACCAGGTGGAGCGAAACGCCCTGCTGCAGGACGAGTCCTACCGACGCCGGTTCCGCAAGGACTACGACAACAAGTTCAGCCCCCGCATCTGGCACCGCAATTTCTACGACGCGGTGATCGTCGGGTGCCCCGACGAGGCGCTGATCGGCAAGACGTTCGGCGCGGTGGGCGACCTGCGTGGTGTCCACCCGGTCGACGCCTACCTCGATCTCGTCGTGAAGTACGGCACCGATCTGCGGTGGCGGACCACCATCGCCAACCATCGTCCCAAGTTCGCGAAGAAGCTCGCGGCCAGTTCCGGCGTGCAGATGGGATTCGGCGACGCGGGTGCGCACCTGCGCAACATGGCGTTCTACAACTATCCGATCCGGTTGCTGAAGAAGGTCAAGGACGCGCAATCCGACCGCAAACCGTTCCTGTCCGTCGAGCGTGCCGTCCACCGGCTGACGGGCGAGCTGGCCGACTGGTACGGCATCGATGCCGGCCACCTGCGCGAAGGGGACCGCGCCGACCTCGTCGTCATCGATCCGGCGGGTCTCGACGCGACGGTGGACGGATTGTTCGAGGCCGAGGTCCCCGAGTACGGCGGTCTGCGCCGGATGGTGAACCGCAGTGACGGCGCGGCGGTCGCGACGGTGATCAACGGCAGGCTCGTCTACCGCGACGGGGAGTTCACCGGCGGGTTCGGCGTCACCAAAACGGGACGGTTCCTCCGCGCCGGTGCGTCGGCCGCCGACCGCAGCGAGCGTGAGCCGGCCGTCCGATGAGCGGCACGGAACGGATCGGCACGTTCACCCGGGACGGGCTCGTGTTCGACGTTCGCGACGAGGGTCCGATCGACGGCACGCCGGTGGTGCTGTTACATGGATTTCCGCAGGACTCGCGGTCGTGGGACGAACTGGCGCCGCTGCTGCACCGGCGGGGATTTCGCACCCTGGCGCCGGACCAGCGCGGCTATTCGGCCGGGGCCCGGCCCCGCGCCCGCTGGGCGTACCGCACCGCGGAACTGGTCGCGGACGTCGTCGCGCTCATCGACCAGGCGGGCCTCGGGCCGGCGCATGTCGTCGGGCACGACTGGGGCGCGGCGGTGGCCTGGGGAATCGCGGCGGAACGGCCCGACCGGGTTCGCACGCTCACGGCGCTGTCGGTGCCGCATCCGGCGGCGTTCGTGCGGGCGATGCTCACCAGTCGCCAGATCCTGAAGTCCTGGTACATGTTCGCGTTCCAGCTGCCGTGGATTCCGGAGCGGCTGATCACCCCGGACGGTTACGGCTACCGGGCACTGCTCGCCAGCGGCCAGTCTGCGGACGGGGCGAAGCGCGACCTGGAGCCCATGCGCGACCGGACGCGGGCCCGGGGCGCCCTGAACTGGTATCGGGCCATGCCGTTCACCGCACCCCGTTCGGCCTCCCGGAAGGTCCGGGTGCCCACGCTCTTCGTGTGGAGCGACGGCGACACGGCGATCGGGCCGGTAGGTCCCGAGCTGACCGCACGCTTCGTCGACGGCCCGTACACCTACGAGGTGTTCCGCGGCGTGAGCCATTGGATTCCGGACGAGGCGGCCGAGCGCGTCGACGAACTACTCGGCAACCACCTGCTCGATGAGTCGTGACGCCGATCGGTCCGTCCGCGCCCCGTCGCCGGGCGGTACTGATCGGCTGTCCGCTGTCGGTGAACGCCGCTCCGTCCGGGTGCGTCGTCTGGAAGACTCCGACGGTATGGAAGCTCAGCGCAGACTGACGCTGGTGACAGCCGCTCCCGAGCAATCACGGGAGGAGCCGCTGGTGCGTGAGCTGTACGGGCGAGTGCTCCGCGAGGCCCGCCGGGACCAGGATCGGAGCCTCGAGGACGTCGCCGCCGCCGTCGGCATGTCGAAGCAGTACCTCTCCGAGATCGAACGCGGGAAGAAGGAGCCGTCGTCGGAAATGCTGCGCGCGGTGTGCGGCGCGCTCGGTCTGCCGGTGGAACACCTGCTGTTCCGGTCCGGGCGCCGGCTCGGCGCGGCGAACCGGAACCCGGCGACCAGGAGCGTGAACCGGCAGGTGCCCACGCTGCTCGCCGCGTAGCGTCCTCGTCAGGCCGCGACGAGCGTGTCGGCCAGGCCGTACTCGATGGCCTCCTCGGCTGTGAAGATGCGGTCCCGGTCGGTGTCCCGCCGCAGGCGTTCGACGGTCTGACCGGTGTGTTTGCTCAGGATCGCCTCGGTCTGCGAACGGACCCGCATGATCTCCGCGGCCTGGAGCGCCAGGTCGGAGATCGTGCCGTTGCCCTGTGTCGACGGCTGGTGCAGCAGCGTCCGGGAATGGGCCAGGACGTGGCGGTGTCCCTTGGTTCCCGCCGCCAGGAGCACGGCAGCGGCGGACGCGGCCTGACCCATGCAGTACGTGGCGATGGTCGGTCGGAGGAACTGCATCGTGTCGTAGATCGCGAGCATCGCGGTCGTGGAGCCGCCGGGCGAATTGATGTACAGACCGATCTCCTGATCGGAACTGTCCGCCTGGAGGTGGAGTAGCTGTGCCATCACGACATTGGCGACTCCGTCGTCGATCTCGGTGCCCAGGAAGACGATCCGCTCGTTCAGCAGTCGGCTGAAGATGTCGAACGACCGCTCGCCTGCCGGGGTGCGCTCGATGACGTGGGGAATGGTGTATTGGGACATGGCTTCACAATCCAATTCTCGGGGCGGTGGTGTGCGGGGCGATCTCGGCGAACGAGGACACGACGCGGTCGACGATCCCGTAGTCGCGGGCTTCGTCGGCGGTGAACCACCGGTCCCGGTCGCTGTCCTCGGCGATCTGCTCGACCGGATGCCCCGTCTCGGCGGCGAGGATCTCCTGCGACTGTCGTTTCATCCGTTCGAGGCTCTCGGCCTGGATGGCGATGTCGACGGCGGTGCCGCCGATGCCGGCCGAGGGCTGGTGCATCATGATGCGGCTGTGCGCCAGACTGATCCGTTTGCCGTGGGTGCCCGAGCACAGCAGTACCTGGCCCATGCTGGCGGCGAAACCCATGGCGACGGTCACCACGTCGTTGGGAACGAGCTTCATCGTGTCGTAGATGGCCAGGCCGGCGAAGACGGAGCCGCCCGGGGAATTGATGTACAGCACGATGTCGCGTTTGGGGTCGGCGGCCGCGAGCAGCACCAGTTCGGAGCAGGCCCGCTCGGCCATGGCGTCGTCCACCTCGCCGGTGAGGAGGATCGTGCGCTGACGAAACAGTCTGTCCGCCAACAGGTCGCGGTAGTTCAGGTCGGGTAGTGCGGCTGTGGTCATGCCTCCATTACTACCGCCGCGCCGGTGCCGGACCGGCACTTGTCTGCTGTGGGCAGACGACCCGTGCCGGGGAGGTTCCGAACCCCCGGCGACGGCGGGGCGCCCAGCCCGGGAAGTGACGCAGATCGCATACGCGGCGACACTCCGGTGTCGACCGCGGTGAACTGGGCGTTCGTGATTCGAGGTGACCGCGAGGAGTCCGAGGGGTGAACGACTCGCCACGGGCAGGTGAACGTCGGAAACAGACCGCTCGGCCAGTGGAATTGCCCGCGCGCGAAGGCGAAATCGCTGGTTAGGGTGCCCTCATGCACGTTCTGTTCATCTGCAGCGGGAACGTCTGCCGCTCGCCGGTCGCAGAGCGGCTGACGCACGCGTACGCGCTTGCCCACGGTCTGCCGCACCTCACCGCGGAGAGCGCCGGTGTCCGCGCCCTCGTGGGCTTTCCGATCGAACCCGTCGCCGCCCGCGTCATCGAAGGCCTCGGCGCGAGCGCCGACGGATTCCGGGCGCGCCGCCTGCGGCCCGAGATGATCAAACGCGCCGACCTCGTCCTCGCGATGACCGAGCAGATCCGGGACCGTTCGATGGAACTGCTCCTCGGGACGAGCCACTGCACGTTCACGCTTCGCGAGGCCCGCCGGATCGCCACCGACACCGGTGCCCGCACCGTCGCCGAACTCGCCATCGCGCGAAGGGAGTACGGCCCCATCGACGACGCGAACATCAGCGACCCCGTCGGCCTCGGCGAGGCGGCGTTCACACAGGTGGGAGATCGGATCGCCGCCGAACTGATGCCGCTGCTCGACGCACTCGACCTCGGCAGCGGCACGAAGATGCGGGAACCCGAACCCGAACCCGAACTCGAGCCCGAACCGCTGCCGTCCCCGGTCGTTGACCTGCCGCTGTCGCCCAGGCCGTTGATCGCGGCGCGGGCGGCGTCGTCGATCCTCGACTATCCCGTCAGCTGGTCGCGCTGAACTGATAGTTGGCGAATCTCTCGTCCACCTGCTCGGCCGTCAGCCCGAATTCCTCGAGCGTGTACTTGTGGGAGGGGCGGCGGTCGCCGCTGCGACTTTCGGCGTGCATCGCCTCCATCGCCGACTGGGCCGAGGAGCTGAGATCGAGCCCGAAGTGCGTGTAGACGCCTTCGACGGTGCCGAGGGGATCGGCCACGAATTCGTGGTAGTCGACGTCGATGAACTGAGCGGGATCGTGCCGGGTGCGCGCCGCGGTGAACTGCTCGAGCCCCCGGGCCCACAGCTCGAGCTGGCTCTCACCGATGACGCTGCCCCGGAACTTCTCCGACCACCCTTCCGTCGCCTGTTCCGCCAGGCTGCACACCGACGGGACGATCGTGCGCGGCGGCCGGTGGGTCTGGATGATCAGGGCGTCCGGATAGACGGCGAGCAACTCGTCGAGCGCGAACAGGTGGCTGGGGTTCTTCAGCACCCAGCGGCGGTCCCGGTCGGGAAGCCCGATCAGCTGCAGGTTCTTCTTGTGCCGTTGATAGGCGTTGGTCCAGTCCTGGCCTTCCAGCCAGCGGGAGTACGTCGGGAGAGACGCCAGGCACTCGTAGGAGATCGACTTGAACGTCTGCCGCAGCAGCTGCCAGCACTCCTCGACCTCGCTCGCCGACATGTAGTGCACGCCCATGAATTCGGGGCGTTCGATGTGGTGACGGCT
Source organism: Rhodococcus mengyinensis (assembly GCF_048381435.1). NCBI lineage: Bacteria > Bacillati > Actinomycetota > Actinomycetes > Mycobacteriales > Nocardiaceae > Rhodococcus > Rhodococcus mengyinensis. Next base: position 16,899 of record NZ_JBLWIT010000141.1, read on the forward strand.
GAAGCCCTCCTCGATCTTCTGGAACACGGGATTCGATTCCCAGGTCTCGCGCGGCGGCCGGGGCTGGGGCATCTCGGTCAGCCACATCTCCAGGCCCTGATGCGACGGGTCCGCGGTGAGCAGCCGGTGCAGCGCCGTCGTTCCCGTGCGGGGGAGCCCGGTGACGAAGATCGGCCGCTCGATCCGCACGTCCGCGTGCTCGGGGTGCTGCTTCCACGCCGCCTCGCTCAGCAGCCGCGCCACCAGGGCGCCGCGGAGGAACACCCGCGACACCTTGCTTCCGAGCGGGGTCAGTTGCTCGTCGACGTGGTAGGAGTCCAGCAGGACTCCGAGGGCCTCGGTGTAGTCGTCCACGCCGAAGTCGGTGAGGCCGGTCAGGCGGGTGGCCGAGGCGTGAAGGTCCTCGACCGTCCCGACGGTGGTGCGCTCGCTCATGATGCTCCGGTTCTCGTCGCTAGTGATGGAATTCGCCGCAGTTGACGTCGAGGCACTGGCCGGTCACGGCGCTCGCCAGCGGTGAGGCCAGGAAGATCACGGCGTCGGCCACTTCCTCGGTGGTGGGGAGCCTCTTCAGGTCGGTGTTCGCGGCGGTGTGTTCGTAGATCTGCTCGACGGTCGTCCCGTACTTCTCGGCCTGGTGCGTGAAGTACTGCTTCAGCGTGTCACCCCAGATGTAGCCGGGAGCAACGGAATTGACGCGGATTCCTTGTGGTCCTAGTTCCGTGGCGAGCGACTGCGACGTCGCGAGCAGGGCGGATTTGGCCATCTTGTAGCTGCCGTACCGTTCCTGGGAGTGCCGGAGCACCATCGAGTTGATGTTCACCACCGCTCCGTTCGCGTCGGCGAGTGCGGGGGTGAACAGCTGGGTCAGCCGCAGCGCCCCGAGCACGGTCAGCTCGAAACTGCTGCGGATGTGGTCGAATTCCGTGCGGGCCAGCGGTTTCATCGACGGAACCGAGAACGCGTTGTTGATCAGCACGTCGACTTTGCCGTACGCGTCGACGGCCGCGGACACCAGATTCTCGGCAGACGCCTGATCCGTGATGTCGGTCGGGACGGTCACCGCGCGGCGGCCGACGGCGATGATCTCCTTGGCCACCTCGTCGAGACGCGATGCGGTGCGGGCGGCCAGCACCACGTCCGCGCCGGCGTCGGCGCAGCGGACGGCGAGGGTGCGGCCCAGCGCCGGTCCGACGCCGGAGATGACGACCACCCTGTCCTGCAGGAGTTGCGGAGTAGTCATGGCGCTCACCCCAGCATCCGGTCCGCGACCGCGGCCTGGCGTGCGGCGATGCGTGCGGCGAAGTCCTCGGGCGAGATCTTGTTGGAGTCGTAGTACGGCAGCGCCCGATGGATCTCGTCGAACTTCACGACTTCGATGCGGGGCCCGTCGTCCGGGGTCAGTTCGCGGGAGACGCGTTGCCAGCGGAACTGCAAGTACCCGCGGAGGTGCCCGACGGTGGCGATCCAGTTGGCCACGCCAGGATTGCGCTCGCTGACGACGAGACGGATGTGGTCGTCCGGATCCACCTGCGACTGGGCGACGTTCAGCGAGGTCTGGTGATTGACGTAGTCGAGGGAGATGTACCACATGCTGCCCAGCTGAAAACCCTGGTAGGGCACATCGGCTTTCGGGACGGTGATGACGATCGCCTCGTCGTCGGCGAGTTCGTAGTGCCCGACGGACGAGTACTGCGTGGCGAGGCCGCCCGGCGTCAGCCGCGGTTCGGTCATCGTGTTCACCGGCAGGTTCAGGTAGAACCACTCCGGGAACTGCAGCCACGTCTTGACTCGGGAGACGAGCGCTCTGCCCGCGCGGGCGTAACGCTTCTCGACGGCTTCCCGGGTGAGCGGCCCCGGAGCCGTACCCGTCGTATCCGCCCTGGCGATGCGGATGGTGCCGCGCTGCTGGCTCCAGTCGCTGTACACCTCCCGGACCACCAGTTGCGACGAACCCGGCGCGAGGGTGAAGTAGTTGCGCCTGCCTGCGCTCTCGTCGGGGCCGAATCGCACCTCGAACGAGCCGTCGGGGGCGATGTCGATCTCCCGGTCGTCGAACGCGGTGACGCTGCCGGGAACGTGTGCGGCCGTGTAGTTTCCGCTCAGCACCTGGAAGCTCAGGTCCGCCGTGGTGCCGCGCCGCCCGGTGACCACGTATTCGACGTCGTCGTTGATCCGCGCGCCGAAGTACAGCGTGTCGGGGTTGTCGAGGCCCATCTTCATGTACGGGCCGGTGCCCGAGATGAACGTCGGGTGCGACCGTTCGGTGGCCCAGGCCGCGTGTGTCGTGGCGAGAATGCCGCCGGCGAGGTACTGGTAGCCCTCCAGTAGATCCTGTTCGGTGCGGATGTGGGGGGCGCTCTCGATCAGTTTCTCGGCCTCGGCCATGGCGTCGGCGAATGGGTCGGTCAGCACACCGTGCTCCTCACGATGGGGATGGTACAAATATGTACCTGCGTGGTAGAACGTTGATGAACCGACAATAGAACGTGTTCTAAGGAGTGGTCAATGGGGCACGACGACGAGGCGCCCGACCGGGTGCAGGGCCGACGGTCGCCGCCCACCGAGCGTGTGGTGCAGGTGCTCGACTTTCTGGTGGCGCGCAAGGAGCACCGCTTCGGTTTGTCGGAGCTGGCCCGGCAACTCGACATCAGCAAGCCCACCTGCCTGGGAATCCTCACCGAACTGGCCCGCGGCGGCTATCTCGTCCGGGATCCCGCGACGAAGACGTACGGCCTCGGGCCCGCCCTCATCGCGGCCGGCCGCGCGGCGCAGCAAGGATTCGCGGCCGGGCCGGTGGCACGCAGGCACCTCGCCGTGCTCAGCGAGGAATTCCGGACGACGTGCACGGCGTCGGCGGTGGTCGGCGACCGCATTGCCGTCCTGGAGCTGACGAGTCCGCCGGGTGTGCGGGCCGCCGCCAAGGTCGGGGAGATGTACCCGTTCGCGCCGCCCGTCGGCCTGATGTACGTGCTATGGGACGGCGACGACGCGCTGCAGTCGTGGTTGCGGCGGGAGCCGACCCTGCCGGTGCGCCTCGACCGCGACCGGTTGCGCACGGTGGTGGACGAGTGCTCCCGGACCGGGTATCTCGTGGAGACGCTCACTCCGGTCGGCCAGCGCCTGCACACGCTCATGGCCGGCGTCGCCGCGCACGACCTGCCGCCGGAGTTGCGCGACGTGCTCGGCGAGATGGTGTCCAGCCTGGGGGAGCGGGTGTACCTGGACGCCGAACACGCGGACCCCGCCGCGCCGCACCCCGTCAGCCTCATCGCCGCGCCGACATACGACGCCGAGGGTCATCAGGCCATGGTTCTGACGCTCTATGTGGGCGCCGAACTCGCGCCGTCCGACATCGCGCGGCGGGGCAAGGCTCTCGCTGCGGCCGCGGACGCGATCACCGCGGAGGTGGGCGGCCGCCGGCCGCGGTGACACAGGGGCATTGACCACAATCTGAAACACGTTCTATTCTCGGAGGTGCAATCATTTTCGACCGAGCTGGTCCAAATATGGACCAGTGACCGGTAAGGCACTCGCGACGAGGAGTCGCCCATGACCGCACCGCCCGTGTACGAGTTGTCCCACCTCGGCGCACTCGAAGCCGAAGCCGTGCACATCTTCCGAGAAGTGGCCGCCACGTTCGAGCGTCCGGTTCTGCTGTTTTCCGGCGGCAAGGACTCGGTGGTCATGCTCCACGTGGCCGCCAAGGCGTTCTGGCCGGCACCTCTCCCGTTCGCCGTCATGCACGTCGACACCGGCCACAACTTCGACGAGGTCATCGAATTCCGCGACCGGACCGTCCACCACCTCGACCTGCGGATGGTGGTGTCCAGCGTGCAGGACGACATCGACGCAGGCCGCGTCAGCGAGGAGACGGGTCCGCGGGCCAGCCGCAACCGGCTCCAGACCACGACGCTGCTGCGCGGGATCCGGGACAACGGTTTCGACGCCGTCTTCGGCGGCGCCCGCCGCGACGAGGAGAAGGCCCGCGCGAAGGAACGGGTGTTCAGCTTCCGCGACGAATTCGGGCAGTGGGATCCGCGGGCGCAACGCCCCGAGTTGTGGAGCCTCTACAACGGCAGGCACCGCAAGGGGGAGCACATCCGGGTGTTCCCGCTGTCGAACTGGACCGAACTCGACATCTGGCAGTACATCAGCGAGGAGAAGATCGAACTGCCGCCCCTGTACTACGCGCACCGCAGGGAGGTCGTGCCGCGCGACGGAATGCTGTTGGCGCACACCCGGTTCCTGACCCTGCTCCCCGGTGACGAGCCGTACGAGGCCCTCGTCCGATTCCGGACCGTCGGCGACGCCACGTGCACGGGTTGCGTCGAGTCGTCGGCAACCACCGCCGAGGCCGTGGTCACCGAGGTCGCCGCGAGCAGGCTGACCGAGCGCGGGGCCACCCGGGCCGACGACCGGATCTCCGAGGCCGGCATGGAAGACCGCAAGAAGGAAGGGTACTTCTGATGCCGCAGCTACTCCGGGTCGCGACCGCGGGCAGCGTCGACGACGGCAAGTCCACCCTGATCGGCCGGCTGCTGTACGACTCGAAGGCGATCTTCGAGGATCAACTCGAGGCGGTCGAACGCACCAGCCGCGAACGGGGCGACGAGCACGCCGACCTGGCACTGCTCACCGACGGTCTGCGCGCCGAACGCGAACAGGGCATCACCATCGACGTCGCGCACCGCTACTTCGCCACACCGCACCGCAAGTTCATCATCGCGGACACGCCGGGACACGAGCAGTACACCCGGAACATGGTGACCGGCGCGTCCACCGCCGACTTGGCCCTCATCCTCGTCGACGCCCGCAAGGGGATTCTCGAGCAGACGCGCCGCCACGCGTTCATCGCCAGCCTCCTCGGCATTCCCCACCTCGTGCTGTGCGTCAACAAGATGGATCTCGTCGGGTGGTCCGAGGACCGGTTCGAGGAGATCAAGGAGGAGTTCCGGCAGTTCGCGATCAAACTCGAGGTCCACGACCTCACGTTCATCCCGGTGTCGGCACTGCGCGGCGACAACATCGCGCAACGCACCGGCAACATGCCCTGGTACGAGGGCGCGTCGCTGCTGCACTACCTCGAGCAGGTCCACGTGGCATCCGACCGCAACCTCATCGACGCGCGGTTCCCGGTGCAGTACGTGGTCCGGCCGCAGCGCCGGACCGATTCCGCACTGCACGATTTCCGTGGGTACGCGGGCACGGTCGCCAGCGGCGTGTTCAAGCCGGGCGACGAGGTGGTGGTACTGCCGTCCGGATTCACCTCCACCGTCAGCGCCATCTGGGGTCCCGGCGGAACCCGCCTCGACGAGGCGTTCGCACCGTCGGCGGTGTGCGTGCAGCTCGCCGACCAGCTGGACGTGAGCCGCGGAGACGTGCTGTGCCGCCCCAACAACCGTCCGCTCGTCGGGCAGGAACTCGACGCGATGGTCTGCTGGTTCAGCGAACAGTCCTCGCTGACGCCGGACGCGCGGTACACGCTGCTGCACACCACCCGCGCCACCAGGGCGTCCGTCGTGCGGCTCGACTACCGCCTCGACGTGAACACCCTGCACCGCGACGAGTCCGCACAGTCGCTCTCGCTCAACGAGATCGGCCGTATCCAGTTGAGGACGTCGCAGCCGCTGATGTTCGACCCGTACCGCCGCAACCACGTGACGGGCAGTTTCATCCTCGTCGACGAGTCGACCCACAACACCGTCGCCGCCGGCATGATCACCGGGCCGACGCTGTCGCGTTCGAAGGTGGTGTGGCACGCCGCGGCCGTCTCGCGGGACGAGCGGGCGACGCGGGGTCGCACGGTGTGGCTGACGGGACTGTCGGCGTCGGGAAAGTCGACGGTCGCGGTGGAACTCGAGCGACGCCTCGTCGCGGCCGGGGTGCCCGCCTACCGGCTGGACGGAGACAACCTGCGTCACGGTCTCAACGCCGACCTCGGTTTCAGTGCCGAGGACCGCGCCGAGAACGTGCGCCGCGTCGGCGCCGTGGCACAACTGCTCGCCGACTCCGGGGTGGTCGCGATCGCGTCGCTGATCAGCCCGTACCGCGCCGACCGGGACCGCGTCCGGGAGCAGCACCGGGCTGCCGGCCTCGACTTCGTCGAGGTGTTCGTCGACACGCCGGTGGAGCAGTGCGAGGCGCGGGACCCGAAGGGCATGTACGCGAAAGCCCGCGCGGGGGAGATCACCGGATTCACCGGGGTCGACGACCCGTACGAGGCCCCGGAGAACGCCGAACTCGTCCTCCGGCCCGGGGACGGCACGCCGACCGAACAAGCCGAGAGAATTATGGAATTGTTGAGACGTGATCACTGACGCACGACTCGCGGCCGACATCGCCTCCGGTGCCGGTGCCCTGCTGCTGGACATCCGCACCGCGGGACTCGGATCGGCGGACGGTCGTGAACTGGGCAGGCGCGGCGACGTCGCCGCCGACGCGTTCATTCTCGGCAAGCTCTCCGCGGAGCGACCCGACGACGCGATCCTCTCCGAGGAGTCGGCCGACGACCGGTCGCGCCTGGAGAGTTCCCGGGTGTGGATCATCGACCCGCTCGACGGTTCCAAGGAGTACGGATTGCCCGGTCACTCGGACTGGGCGGTGCACGTCGCGCTGTGGGAACGCGGTCGGGGGATCACGGCGGCAGCGGTCGCGCAACCGGCGCTGGGCGCGGTGTATGCCAGTGACGACGACAGCCACGCGGTGCAGACCGAACAACTCCCGGCACGGCCCCGGATCGTCGTGTCCGCCAGCAGGCCGCCTGCCTTCGTCGACGCCGTCGCGACGGAGATCGGCGCCGAGGTCACCACCATGGGTTCGGCCGGAGCGAAGGCGATGGCCGTGCTCCGCGGAGACGTGGACGCCTACATCCACGCGGGCGGTCAGTGGGAATGGGACTCGGCCGCGCCCGTCGGCGTCGCCGAGGCTGCGGGCCTGCACTGCTCGCGGATCGATGGAACCCCGTTGGACTACAACGAGTCCCACCCCTATCTGCCCGACCTCCTGATCTGCCGGCCGGAGCTGGCTCGGCCGCTGCTCGCCGCGATCGCGACACATGCCACCGACACGGCCGACAGCGGCCGGGTCGCGATGGCCCGGGCGTACATCGATGCACTGGTCAGCCACGACGCCACCAAGGTGCGTCTCGCGGACAACGCCTGGCGGGTGGAGAACGGGCAGCACACGGGCGAATCGGGGGCGTTCATCCGTGACGAACTCGAGAACGGCCTGCAGTATCAGGCCATCCAGGCCGTGCGCGAACTCTCCTTCCACGAGTGGGGCGACAACGTGGTGGCCCGGTTCGTGCTCGACCTCGGGGCCACGCCCACCGAGGTGACGTCCGTCCGGATCACGGAACATTTCGACATCCCGGCCGGGGCGATCCAGTCCGTCATGGCCATCATCGAACCGTCCGCGATCGAAAGGGAGAACCGATGACCCCGGATCAACTGGTCACCCAATTCTGTGCCGAGTGGATCGAGCCCGATCCGGCGAAGATCGCGGAGTATTTCGCGGAAGACGCCGTTTACCACAATATTCCGATGGAACCCGTCATCGGGCGTGACGCGATCCGCGAGTTCGTCGCCGGCTTCATCGCGGCCTTCGGCGGAATCGACTTCCGGGTGCACCGGCAGGTCACCGACGGCGGGCAGAGTCCCAACGCAGAGGAATCGAGCGGCGTGGTGATGAACGAGCGGATCGACGTGTTCACGCTGAACGGCAACGTCGTCGAACTGCCCGTCGTCGGCGTCTTCGAGATCACCGACGGCAAGATCACCACCTGGCGCGACTACTTCGACATGGCGCCGATCCAGGCTGCTGCCGGCGGTGGATAGCGGCCCGATGATCGCCGTCCCGGCCGGGCAGGTCACGCTGTCGGATAGGCGAACCACCCGCAGCTGGAGCGTCGAGCTGAATGCCTTCGAGATCGCCGTCCACCCTGTGACGCAGGGAGAGTACGCCGAGATCACCGGCGAGTGGCCGGGCACGACGCGGGGAACGCGGCTGCCGGTCGACGGAGTGTCGTGGCGGGACGCGATCCTGTTCTGCAACACCCTGTCCGAGCGCGCCGCGCTCGCCGCCGCCTATCGCGTGACCGGCGACGACGTCGTGTGGGACACCACGGCCGACGGGTACCGGCTTCCGGCCGAGGCGGAGTGGGAACGCGCCTGCCGGGCGGGCACCACGGGTCCGCGGTACGGCCCGCTCGACGCGATCGCGTGGTACCGCGGCAACTCCGACGGCCGGTCGCGGGACGTGGGCGGGAAGCAGCCGAACGCCTGGGGCCTGCACGACACCCTGGGCAATGTGTGGGAGTGGTGCTGGGATCTGTACGACCCCGAGGTGTACGGCACGTACCGGGTGCTGCGCGGCGGTGGGTGGTTCGACGAGCACTGGAGTTGCCGTGCCTCCGTGCGTCGGCGCAGTCACCCGACCTATCGCATCGACGACGTCGGATTCCGTCTCGCCCGGGGCGTATTCACTCCTGACTAAATGTTGACGTCAGGTTCAAGTTAGCTCTACGCTGAGCTCGGGAGTATGACGACGGTCACACCCGGAGAGGGCGAGTCTGCATGAGCCAGATCAACACGGTCCGCGGACCGATCGACAGCGCCGAACTCGGACGCACCTACATGCATGAGCACGTGTTCGTGCTGACGCCCGACGTGCAGCAGAACTACCCGGACGAGTGGGGGAGCGAGGACGAGCGGGTCGCCGACGCGGTCACCAAACTGCGCGCGCTGGCGGAGCAGGGTGTCCGGACCATCGTCGACCCCACCGTCGTCGGCCTAGGCCGGTACATTCCGCGCATCCAGCGGGTCGCGGAACAGCTACCCGAGCTGAACATCGTTGCGGCAACGGGGCTGTACACCTACGACGACGTGCCGTTCTTCTTCCACTACCGCGGTCCGGCGCTGGATACGATCGTCGGTGCCGAGGTCCCCGACCCGATGGTGGACATGTTCGTGAAGGACATCGAAGAGGGGATCGGCGACACCGGGGTCCGCGCGGGACTGCTCAAGTGCGCGATCGACCACCAGGGGCCCACGCCCGGTGTCGAGCGGGTGATGCGGGCCGTCGCGAAGGCACATCGGCGCACCGGCGTGCCCATCACCGTGCACACCCACCCCGGTAGTGAGGCCGGAGTGCACGTCACACGTGTGATGTGCGACGAGGAGGGGGTGCGGCCGGACCGGATCGTGCTCGGGCACAGCGGAGACAGCACCGACATCGAGCATCTGACCAGCCTCGCCGAGGCCGGCTTCGTCCTCGGGATGGACCGGTTCGGAATCAACCTCGAGACGACGTTCGAGGCCCGCGCCGACACGCTCGTCGAGATGTGCCGCCGGGGATTCGCGGGGCAGATGGTCCTGTCGCAGGACGCCTCCTGCTACATCGACTGGATCGACCCCGCCCTGATGGCCGCGCTCCCGCAGTGGCACTACCTGCACATCGAGAACGACGTGCTGCCCTACGTCCGCGAGCGGGGTGTCACCGAGAAGATGATCACCGAGATGCTGGTCGAGGTGCCTCGGCGATACTTCGAGAACGTCGACCCCTACTGACATGTCGCGCCCGCGAATCGCACCCACGCCCCCGGTCACGGCCCGGGGCGTCCGCACCCGCGATCGTCTCGTCGCCGCCGCCCGGGTGGTGTTCGAACGCGAGGGGTACCTCGACGCCCGTCTCGTCGACATCAGCAAGGAGGCCGGACTCTCGACCGGATCGTTCTACACCTACTTCACCAACAAGGAGGAGGTGTTCGCGGCGGTCGTCGAGGTCACGCAGAACGACCTGCTGCATCCAGGCATGGGACGGGTCGCGGACGAAGGCGACGTGCACGCGGTGGTGGAGGCGAGCATCCGCGCCTACCTGCACGCGTGCCGCCGGAATGCGCGACTGCTGGCCCTGCTCGAGCAGGTCGCGCACGTCGACCCCGCATTCCGTGAACTGGAACGCTCACGGGACGAGACGTTCTACCGCCGCAACGCGCGGGCGATCGCCGATCTGCAGGACCGCGGTCTCGCCGACGCGTCGCTCGATCCGATGCTGACGTCGAAGGCGTTGTCCGCCATGGTCGGAAGGATGGCCTACAGCTATTTCGTCGGACCGCCGAGCGAGCGGAGATCGCTCACGTTCGAGCAGTTGACCGCCGGACTCGCGCGGATGTGGACGAACGCGCTACGCGTCCCCGACCGCGTGTGAGGAGCTGTCAGTAGCCGGGTGCGTGGAGGATGCGCAGAACGAGGTCGGCGTTGATGTCGCCCAGCTCCTCCGGTGTGAATTCGCCGTCGGGGCTGTACCACCGGCAGATGTCCACCGCGAGCGACATGATCGCCAGAACCGCGACGCGGGGGTCGGTGATCAGGAACACCCCCTGATCGATCCCGTTCTGCACCTCCCGGATTGCCGCGACCCGGATCTGGAGCCGGGTCTCGGCGACCACCTCGCGGTGGTCGGGGTCGAGATGCCTGCTCTCGTACTGGGCGATGCGCGCGCGCCGGAAGTTCCGGGCGTGCATGATGCTGAATTCGCGGACCAGTGCCCGGACGCGGTCGATGGGGTCGGTGAACGGTGCCACGGCCTCCAGCACCAGCGCGAGCGCACGCTCGTTCGACCGGCGGACGAGCTGGAACAGCAGATCCTCCTTGGACGGGAAGTGCACGTACATCGCGGAGGGGCTCATCCCGGCCATGGTGGAGATGTCCCTCGTACGGGTGGCTTCGAAACCCTTGTCGGAGAACAGTGTCGTCGCCGCCCGGAGCAGGCGTTCCTCGGATGTCAGCGGACCCGGGCTCGGCTCCTCGGTCGCGGACACGTCGTCTCGCAGTTCGGTCATCGGTGGTCCTCTCCGCCGTTTCGAGCTTCGTCCGCACCGGCGGGATCCGGCAAGATCAATCCCCTCGAGTGATTGACATCACACAGCTATTCAAACACACTAAGCAAGCGCTCACTGACTTGAAGTTGGCGTCATGTTCTGAAAAGTCTCATTCCCACATCCATACGAAGACCTATCTCGAGGAGTGATCGGATGACTACATCCGCGGTGCAGCCGAGTAAGGACGCAGCCGGCGACACAGCCGTCTCGCGCAAGCGTGCGCATCGGAAACTGCTTGCGGCGGGGCTCGTCGGCAGCTCGATCGAGTGGTACGACTTCTTCCTGTACGGAACCGCTGCGGCACTGGTCTTTCCCCACGTCTTCTTCCCCGACTCGTCGGCGTTGATGGGCACCCTGCTCTCGTTCAGCACGTTCTGGGCGGGCTTCGTCGCACGCCCACTCGGCGGCCTCGTGGCCGGGCACTTCGGCGACAAGTACGGCCGCAAGCCGGCCGTCGTCACCTGCCTGCTGTTCATGGGACTGGCGACGTTCCTCATCGGCTGCCTTCCGGGTGCCGCGACCATCGGCGTCGCGGCCCCGATCCTGCTGGTGGCCCTGCGGTTCGTCCAGGGCCTCGCCTGCGGTGGTCAATGGGGCGGGATCGTCCTGCTGCTGACCGAATCGGCGAGCCCGAAGCGCCGGGGATTCTCCGGGACCTTCGGCCAGATGGGCGTCTCCTTCGGCGTCCTGCTCGGCAACCTCGTGTTCCTCGGCGCCACCGCGGCGATCTCGAACGAGGCGTTCCTCAGCTGGGGCTGGCGGATCCCGTTCTTAGCGAGCGCACTGCTGTTCCCGGTCGTGCTCTACATCCAGACCAAGGTCGAGGACACCCCCGAATTCCGGGATCTGCAGGAGGAGGCGCAGAAGAAGAACAAGACCGTCGTCCGCGCACCGCTGACGGAGGCGATCAAGGAACACTGGCGCAAGATCCTGCTCGGCTGCGGCCTGCTCGCGGCCACCAACTCCCTGTTCTACATCTCCATCGCCGGCGTGCTCAGCTACGGCACCGCGGAACTGGGAATGAAGCGCAACGACCTGCTCGCGATCTCGCTGCTCAGCGCCGGACTCACGGTCGGTGTCGTGCTGTGGTCCGGGCACATGTCCGACAAGATCGGGCGCAGGCCGATGATCCTGATCGGCGCGGCGATGATCATCGTGTGGGCGTTCCCGTACTTCTGGCTGATAAACACCCGGAACCTGCTGCTGTTCTTCATCGCCGTCACGGTCGGCAGCGTCTTCCAGTCCATGACCTACGGGCCGATCGCCGCATACATGGGTGAACTGTTCGCGCCCAACGTCCGGTACTCGGCGGCGTCCCTCGCGTACCAGCTGGCGGCGATCACGGTGAGCGGCGGCACTCCGTTCATCATGACCGCGCTGATCGCCAAGACCGGAACCACCACGTTCGTCGCCGTCTTCGTCGCACTGATGGGGCTGGTCACGTTCCTCTGCGCGTGGAAGCTCCGCGAGACCAACACCGCCGAGGTCCGGAACGATCCCACCGCCGTACCCGGCGCCCAGTTCTACTAGCCGGGACGACCGGGCGGCGTGGGGTGGCTGGCTTCCAGCCACCCCACAGCCGTCAGTCGGGCACCGTCAGCACGATCCGGCCCTCGCAGTCCCCGGATTCGAGCAGGCGGTGCGCCTCGGCGGCCTGCGCCAGCGGCAGCGTGGTGTGCGGCATGCTCACCGTGCCTGCGGCCACCCACTCGATCGCGCGGCGCGCGGCGGCCTCCGCGGCAGTCGGATCCTGCATCAGCAGTCCGCCGACGTTGAAACCCAGGACGGCGCGGTTGGCGAGCCACAACTCGTTGGCACCGACCCGCACGTCGTCCTCTCCGCTCGCATTGCCCACGGCGAGAAGCCGGCCCAGCGGCGCGAGCACCTCGAGGCTCTCGGCGCGCAACCGGCCGCCGACCGGGTCCACGACGATGTCCACCGAATCGATGCCCGCGTCCGACAGAGCGATGCGGAATCCGTTGCTCGACACCACCAGGTCGTATCCGTACCGCTCGGCCCCCGCCGCACGCCGGGAGGACCGGACCGTGCCCAGCACCTGCGCGGCGCCGAGCCGACGGGCCACCTGCGCGGTGATGCCCGAGAGGGCACCTGCGGCGCCGTGGATCAGCACCTGGCTTCCCGGACCGACATTGCCCACGAGTTCCAGTGACAGCAGCGCCGTCGTCGTGTTCGGGACCACCGCCACCGCCTCGGCGGCATCGAGGCGAAGGTCCACGGAATCCAGCGGGATCGTGATGGCCGCATCGGCCACCGACACTTCGGCATAGCCGCCCGCGGTGGGGCGAGAGAGCGTCACGACGGGCTGGCCGACCCGCAGATGATGCACACCGGCACCGACTTCCCGCACAGTTCCCGCCACCTCGAGGCCGGGCACGATCGGTGGTGTCCCGCCGAATTCACCACGCCGCATGAGGACGTCCGCCAACCCGACCGCCGCGTGCGACACATCGATACTCACCTGGCCGGGTCCCGGCTCCGGAACGGCGAGGTCGGCCGCCTCGAGGACGTCTACCGCGCCGAAGCGTGAAATGGTGATCGCGCGCATGCCTACCTCGTCATCTCGTCGTCGCACGGGTACGGCCGCCACCGTAGTACGGTGACGGCCGCGACGAGCCCTCCGTGCGGGTGTGCTGTCAGTGGTCGCCGATCTCCAGCACGAGCTTGCCGGTGTTGGCGCCGTCGAACAGCAGATTGAGTGTGCGGCCGAAGGCCTCGACGCCGCCGGTCTCGACCTGCTCGCGGGTCACGATCTCCCCGGCGCGGATCCACTCCGACATCGCCTCCATGCCCTCGGGGAACCGGTCGAGGTAGTCGAACACGATGAACCCGGTCATCGACGCCCGGTTGACCAGCAGCGACAGGTATCGGGACGGGCCGGGCTGCGGGTCGGTGGCGTTGTATCCGGAGATCGCACCGCACAGCGCGACCCGGGCGTTCTTGCGGAGCCGGGCCAGTGCGGCGTCGAGGATCTCGCCGCCGACGTTGTCGAAATAGATGTCGATTCCGTCCGGGGCCGCGGCGCGCAGCGCCTTCCCGACCGATTCGGATTTGTAGTCGATCGCCGCGTCGAAACCCAGATCCTCGGTCAGCCACGCACACTTCTCCGGGCCGCCGGCGATGCCGATCACGGTGGCGCCCTTCAGCTTGGCGATCTGCCCGGCGATACTCCCGACCGCTCCGGCCGCCCCCGAGATGAGCACGGTGTCGCCCTTCTCCAGCTTGCCGACATCGGTGAGGCCGAAATAGGCGGTCATGCCGGGGAAACCGAGCGCGCCCAGCCACGTCGGTGCCGGGGCGAGCGACTCGTCGACGGCGAGAGCGCCGCGGCCGTCGGAGAGCGCGAACTCCTGCACACCGAACTGCCCGGAGACGAGCTGTCCCTCCGGGAACTTCGCGTTCTTCGACGCCACCACCCGGCCGACGGCGTGGGTGCGCATCACCTCACCGATCGCCACCGGCGGCACGTACGACTTCACGTCGTCCAGCCACCCGCGCATCGCGGGGTCGAGCGACACGTAGTCCACCTTCACGGTGAATTCGCCGTCCGCGGGTTCGGGAATCGGTTCCGATGTGATCTCCCAGGTGGAGTCGTCGGGACGGCCGACCGGGCGCTTCGCCAGTCGGACCTGCCTGTTCACGGATGTCACGGTGTTCACCTTTCGGGTACTTCTGCGGTCAGTGCGTCGTTCTTCAGTGCGGTCCGGTCGATCGACCGCTTGAGGATCTTTCCGGTCGACCCCTTCGGGAGGGAATCGACGATCGCGACGATCCGGGGAATCTTGTATGCGGACAGTCGCTCTCGCGCCCAGCTGGTCAGTTCGCCGCCGTCCAGGCCGGAACCGGGGACGGTGGCCACGACCGCGGCCACCTCCTCGCCGTAGTGATCGTCGGGAACACCCACGACGGCGGCCTCGAGGATGTCGGGGTGTGTGTACAGCACCTCCTCGACTTCGCTCGGGTACACGTTGTAGCCGCCGCGGATGATGAGGTCCTTCACCCGGTCGACGATGCGCAGATCCCCGTCCGCATCGATCTCGCCCAGATCCCCCGTGCGCAGCCAGCCGTCCGAGTCCAGGACGGCTGCGGTGTCGGACGGCCGGTTCCAGTAGCCCTTCATCACTGTCGCCCCCTTCACGAACACCTCGCCGACGGTGCCGGGAGGGCAGGCGGTGTCGTCGTGGTCCCGCACCGCGACCTCCAGCCGGGGCACCGCGCGTCCGGTGTAGCCGATCTTTCCGCCGCGGTCGATGTCGTTGAACGTGCCGAACGCGGTGGTCTCGGTGAGCCCGTATCCCTCGAGGATCGTGCACCCGAAGCGGGACTCGAATTCGCGGGCCACTTCACCCGGCAGCGACGCGCCCCCGGAGATGGCGATGCGGAGTTGCGTGAAGTCCTGCGAGTCGGCGCCGTCCGCGGCGTGGAGCATCGCGTTCCACATCGTCGGCACCCCGGCCATGATCGTGAGCCGGTCGCGTCGCAGGAGGGCGAGCATCGCGGCCGGGTCGAACCGCGCCAGCAGCGACAACGACCCGCCGCCCGTGAACGTCGCTAGCATGACCGAGGCCTGGCCGAAGACGTGGAACAGGGGAAGCCCGGTGCCCGTCCGGTCGTCGCTGGAACCGCGACTGCATTCGGCGCCGATCTCACCGCCGGACAACAGGTTCCCGACCGTCAACTCCGCGCCCTTCGGCCGCCCGGTGGTGCCGGACGTGTAGAGGATGGCGGCGGTGTCGTCGCGGTTCCGCTCGACGACGGGAACCGGCTCGACGCCCGGTGTGGCGGCGTCGGGTGCGAGCGTCCAGGCGGGGATGTCCAACGCCGACGCGGCGTCGCCGATCGCGGGCCCGAGTTCGTGCCACACGATGGCGAGCGCGGCGCCGGCGTCGGCGAGGACGTACTCGGTCTCGGGCCGGGTGGACATCGTGTTCACCGGGACCACGACGCACCCCGCCGCCTGAATTCCCAGATACGCCACCACGAATTCGGGCACGGAGGGTGCGGCCAGGAGGACTCTGCTGCCGGGGGACAGGCCCGCTCGGGTGAGTGCGCCCGCATACCGGGTGCTCGCGTCGCGCAACTGTCCGTAGGTCAGGGTGCTGTCCGCGCCCCGTAGTGCGATGTTGCCGGGAGTGGCGTCCGCGTGGCGGGACACCGGATCGATCACATTTGCCATGTCGTCAACCTCCGACGCGGTAGCAGGATTATCCGGCCTCGACGACGCGGGCGACGGACTCGGACACGACCACCGGCTTGTCGGAGCCCTCGCGCTCGACGACCTGGCTCATCGTCACCTGGATGCCGCCCCCGACCTGTTCCGCGGACTGCACGGTGGCGCGCATCCGGATGCGTGAACCCACCGGCACCGGCGCGGGGAAGCGCACCTTGTTGTAGCCGTAGTTCAGGCTGTGGGCGAAACCGTCGAACCGCAGCAGGGTCGCCGACAGCGCCGGTCCGAGGGACAGGCTGTACAGCCCGTGCGCGATGGTGCTGCCGAGCGGGCTGGCGGCGGCGCGCTCGGGATCGATGTGAATCCACTGGTGGTCGCCGGTCGCGTCGGCGAAGGCGTTGACGCGTTCCTGGGTGACGTCGTGCCAGTCGGTGGGGCCCAGCTCCTTGCCGATCAGCGCCGTGAGCTCGTCGAAGCTCGCGGGGCGAACGGGCAGTGCGGTGGTGTCGGTCATCTGTCTCCCTCAATTCCGGGTGGTGCAGGGCCTGGATGTGTCACGTTGGCTGCATCGAACTTCGAGGTGTTCGTCGAAATCCGACACTTGAACTTGACGACGGATTCAACTATACAAAAGAGAGACGCGAGTCACAACGCACGGCGAAGGAGAGGACACCTCGTGAAGGTTGCACAGAAGGTCGCCATCGTGACCGGCGGTGGAGGCGGTATCGGCGGGGCGATCGCAGACCGTCTCGCCGACCAGGGCGCCAAGGTGCTGGTCGCCGATCTCGATCCGAACGCCGCAGCCGCGGTTGCGGACGGAATCAACGCACGCCACCCCGGATCGGCCGTCGCCGAGGGTGCCGACGTCGCGGACGCCGATCAGATCCGGCGCATCATCGAGCGCGCCGAGACCGAGTTCGGCCCGGTCGATCTCTACTTCGCCAACGCCGGCATCGCGGGGGCACCCGGTCTCGACGCCGACGACGTCGGCTGGGATCTCGCGATCGACGTCAACGTCCGCGCCCACATCCGCGCCGCCCGGCAACTCGTGCCGAAGTGGATCGAGCGGGGCGAGGGGTACTTCGTGTCGACCGCGTCCGCGGCCGGGCTCCTCACTCAAATCGGCTCGGCCACCTATGCGGTCACCAAGCATGCGGCCGTCGCGTTCTCCGAATGGCTGTCGGTCACTTACGGGGACAACGGAGTCCGGGTCAGCTGCCTCTGTCCGATGGGAGTCGAGACGAAGTTGATGCGCTCGGGTGAGAACTCGGGTGATCCACTCGGCGTCGCGGCCACCCGGGCCGTCGTCTCGGCAGGCGACGTGCTGCAACCGGAGCAGGTCGCCGAGATCGTGCTCGACGCCGTGGACCGGGAGACGTTCCTGATCCTGCCCCACGAGAGCGTCCTCACCATGTACCGGCAGAAGGGGTCCGACTACGACCGCTGGCTGCGCGGGATGCGCCGCTACCAGAGTTCGCTGCTGGAGCACGCATGACACCCGAGCACGCAGACCTGGTCCTCGCCGAGCGGCGTGGACCGGTCCTGGTGCTCACGTTCAACCGGCCGGACAAGCTGAACGCCTGGACCGACGACCTCGAGGACCGCTACTTCACGCTGCTGAGCGACGCCGAGGACGACCCCGGCGTACGCGCGATCGTCGTGACCGGCGCCGGGCGCGGGTTCTGCGCAGGCGCCGACCTCGGACGCCTGCAGGCCGTCGGTGACGTCTCCGAAGAAGACCTCCTCCGGCCGCGCCCCCGCGACCTTCCCGCGACACTGCGCAAGCCGCTGATCGGGGCGATCAACGGGATCGCCGCCGGTCTCGGAATGGTGGAAGCCCTCTACTGCGACGTCCGGTTCGCCTCGGCGTCCGCCCGGTTCACGACCGCCTTCGCCAAGCGGGGACTGATCGCCGAATACGGCATCTCCTGGCTGCTGCCCCGGCTCGTGGGACGCAGCCGCGCCACCGACCTGCTCCTGTCGAGCCGCATGGTGGACGCAGAGGAGGCACTGCGCATCGGACTCGTCGACCACCTCGTGCCGGACGGGGCGGTCGTCGACGCCGCGGTCGCCTATGCCGAGGGGCTGTCGACGCACTGCTCCCCGACGTCGATGGCCGTCATCAAGGACCAATTACAGAACGATGCGGACGGCACCTACGCCGAGTCCGTGGCCCGCGCGGAAGGCCTGATGTTGCAGGCGTTCCGCGGGGCCGATCTCGTCGAGGGCGTACAGAGTCACCTCGACAAGCGCACACCCACGTTTCCCTCACTACCCGTCAGGAGTTCCCATGTCCCTGTTTGACATCTCGGATCGCGCCCAGCAGTTGCAGACCGATCTGCTGGAGTTCATGGATTCGCATGTGTATCCGGCGGAGGCGGTGTACGAGGAGCAGATGCGGGAGTCGGGTGATCCGCATTTCCAGCCGCCGGTGTTGGAGGAGTTGAAGGCGGAGGCGCGGCGTCGGGGGTTGTGGAATCTGTTTCATCCGCATCCGGGGACGGGTGCGGGGTTGACGAATCTCGAGTATGCGCCGTTGGCGGAGATCATGGGGCGCAGTCATATTGCGTCGGAGGCGTGCAATTGCAATGCGCCGGATACGGGCAATATGGAGGTGCTCGAGTTGTTCGGTACGGCCGAGCACAAGGAGAAGTATCTGACGCCGTTGCTGGAGGGGACGATGGCGTCGGCGTTCGCGATGACGGAGCCGGCGGTGGCGAGTTCGGATGCGACGAATGTGGAGTTGTCGATGGTCCGGGACGGTGACGAGTATGTGCTGAACGGGCGGAAGTGGTTTGCGTCGAATGCGTTGCACCGTAATTGCCGGGTGTTGATCGTGATGGGGAAGACGGATCCGTCGGCGGCGCCGCATCGGCAGCAGTCGATGATGGTGGTGCCGATCGATGCGCCGGGGGTGACGGTGATGCGGGGGTTGCCGGTGTTCGGGTATCAGGATCGGGAGGGGCATGCGGAGATCGATTTCGCCGATGTTCGGGTGCCGGCCAAGGATGTGCTGAAGGGCGAGGGGGAGGGTTTCGCGATTTCGCAGGCGCGGTTGGGTCCGGGTCGGATTCACCATTGCATGCGGGCGATCGGGATGGCGGAGCGGGCGTTGGAGTTGATGTGTCGTCGGGCGTCGTCGCGGGTGACGTTCGGTAAGCCGGTCAGTGAGAATGCGAATGTTCAGGATTGGATTGCGGAGGCGCGGATCGAGATCGAGATGATTCGGTTGTTGACGCTGAAGGCGGCGTATCTGATGGATACGGTGGGGAACAAGGAGGCGCGGACGGAGATCGCGGCGATCAAGGTGGCGGC
>NZ_JBLWIT010000142.1:0-19819 GCF_048381435.1 Rhodococcus mengyinensis
CAGGGAGCATCAGCAGTAGGCATCGCCAACGTGACCGTCGGCGGCACGGTCCTCGACACCTGGTTCCCGGCGCCCGAGCTGGGAAACTTCGACAGCGCGGGCACCGTGCGGATCGAGGGTGGCGACATCCCCTCCGATCTGGCACTTCTCGCCGGACCTGACGAGGCGCGTGAGATCGACCAGGTCGTGGTGCGCACCACCATCGCCGACCTGTCCGCGCCGCCGGCCGACGCGCACGACGCCTACCTGCGCCTTCACCTCCTCTCGCATCGCCTCGTGACCCCGCACGGCGTCAACCTCGACTGTCTGTTCGGCTTGCTGTCCAACGTGGTGTGGACCAACTTCGGCCCCTGCGCGGTCGAGGGCTTCGAGAAGGTGCGGTCGCGTCTGCGCATCCGCGGTGTGGTCACCGTGTTCGGTGTCGACAAGTTCCCGCGCATGGTCGACTACGTCGTCCCGTCCGGCGTCCGCATCGCCGACGCCGACCGCGTGCGCCTCGGCGCCCACCTGGCCAGCGGCACCACCGTGATGCACGAGGGCTTCGTCAACTTCAACGCCGGCACGCTCGGCAACTCCATGGTCGAAGGCCGTATCTCCGCGGGCGTGATCGTCGATGACGGATCCGACGTGGGCGGCGGCGCCTCGATCATGGGCACCCTGTCCGGTGGCGGCAAGGAGACCGTCTCCGTCGGCAAGCGCTGCCTGCTCGGCGCCAACGCCGGTCTGGGCATCTCGCTCGGCGACGACTGCGTCCTCGAGGCCGGCCTGTACGTGACCGCGGGCACCAAGGTCACCGGGCCGGACGGCACCGTCGTGAAGGCCAAGGAACTCAACGGCCAGTCCAACCTGCTGTTCCGTCGCAACTCCGTGTCGGGAGCCGTCGAGGTCGTGCCGTGGAAGGGCACCGGCGTGGAATTGAACGCCGCTCTGCACGCAAACGACTGACCCGGTGAGCGGTACGCGAACACCCGACACCATGACCGACTCGACCAGCACCCTGGGCCGGGGCCTGAAGGTCCGTCACCTCACGATGATGGGCCTCGGTTCCGCGATCGGTGCCGGACTGTTCCTCGGCACCGGTGTCGGTATCGCGACCGCCGGTCCCGCCGTCCTCGTCTCCTACCTGCTCGCCGGCATCATCGTCGTCTTCGTGATGCGCATGCTCGGCGAGATGGGAGCGGCGATCCCCGCCAGCGGATCCTTCTCGCACTACGCGCGGATCGGCATCGGCGAATGGGCCGGATTCGTGATGGGCTGGCTCTACTGGTTCATGCTGATCATGGTGCTCGGCGCCGAGATCACCGGCGCCTCCGGCATCGTGAGCGGCTGGCTACCGGGTGTTCCGCAGTGGGTCGTCGCCCTCGTGTTCGTGATCTTCTTCGCGGCGGTCAACCTCGCGAAGGTCAGCAACTTCGGTGAGTTCGAGTTCTGGTTCGCGGCCATCAAGGTGACCGTCATCATCGCGTTCCTGGTGATCGGCGTGCTGCTGGTGTTCGGCCTGCTGCCGGACACCGAACCGGTGGGCACCACCAACCTCTTCGGCCACGGCGGCTTCATGCCCGAGGGCTTCGCCGGGGTCGCCGCGGGACTGCTGGTCGTGGCGTTCGCGTTCGGCGGCATCGAGATCGTGACCATCGCCGCCGCCGAATCCGAGGACCCCGAACGCTCCATCGCCGTGGCGGTGCGCAGCGTCGTCTGGCGTATCAGCGTCTTCTACCTCGGCTCGATCTCGATCATGGTCCTCGTCCTTCCCTGGGATTCCTCGGACCTGAAGAGCGGACCGTTCGTGGCCGTCCTCAACCAGGCGCACATCCCGTACGTGGCCGGGTTCATGGAACTGGTGGTCGTGGTCGCGTTGTTGTCGGCGTTCAATGCCAACATCTACGGCACGTCGCGGATGGCGTACTCACTGTCCCGGCGCGGCGACGGTCCCGCGTTCATGGCCCGGATCTCGAATTCCGGGGTGCCCCTCAACGCGGTGCTGCTGTCGGTGTTCTTCGGTTTCGTCAGCGTCCTGCTCAACTGGTGGCTGCCCGACGACCTCCTGGGACTTCTCCTGAACGCCGTCGGCTCGGCGCTCCTGGTCATCTGGATCTTCATCGTCGTCTCGCATCTGCGGCTGCGCCCGCGGCTCGAACGCGAGGGCAAGCTGACCGTGCGGATGTGGTTGTTCCCGTGGCTCAGCTACCTCACGCTCGCAATGCTCGGCGGTTTCGTCGTGCTCATGCTCTTCGACTCCGATGCCCGCACCCAGCTGATCTCGACGTGCGTCCTGTTCCTCGTCATCGCGGCGCTCGGTGTGCTCAACACCCGGCTGCGCAAGCGGTCGCAGACGGTGTGACCGGTTCGGGCCGGCGACTCACCGGCCCGAACTCGGCTCCTGTCCCGCGGACGAGCGCGCCGCATGGGCGAGCACCTGCGGTCCGGTCACGAACGCCTTCCGCCACGGTGCGACACCGTCGATTTCGATCTCGATGGACAGGCTCAGCACGGTGCGGATCAGCACGATCACTCCCAGGACGGCGGCGTCGGTCAGCGACGGTGTCGAGGTGACCGTCTTGACGATGTCTGCCGCGACGAGCAATTCCAGGCCGAGCAGGATCGCGCCTCCCAGCGACTCCCGCAGGGTCTTGAACGCCTGAGCACCGTCCCCGGTCCGCCTCCACGCGCGGACCGCGAGGAAGAAGGCGAAGAGGAACCCGACAACCATCGCGAGGACACCGAGCACTTCGAACACTTCCGTTGCGAGTTCGAAGAACCTGACAGTGTCCATGGGAGTGTTCCTCTTCGGGAGGGTGTTCGCAGTCGAGGCCCGGTCGTTCCATGCATCACGCTAGGCGTCGATTCCCCGATTCGCGGCGAACCCACGAGGATTCCTCGGACTATTCGAGTTGCGGCGGGAACACCGTTGCCCAGTCGTTTTCGATACTGACGACGGTCCAGTCGTGGGTGCCGGCCAGTTCGAGCGCCTCCTCGGCGCCCGCGACGTAGTCGAACTCGCGGGCGGCGTCGTCATGGCGCAGCAGTAACCGCAGCGACGGCCGGTCCGGTGCCTCCGCGAATTGCAGCATCGGGATGTCGCCGTTGCTGTTTCCCGCCGCCAGCAGGGGTCGCCTGCCGATCCGGTTCCAGATCTGCACCGGCTTCTCGGGGCCGTCGTCGAGGACGTCCGCCTCGGCTCTGCGGACGATCGCGCCGCTGCTGCCGTCGTGCTGCCAGGCCAGTGACACCCCGCTGCCGATGACCCGCTGCCGCGGAATGCCGTACACGTCGTGACTGATCGGCCGCATGAAATCGCGGCCACCGCCGGACACGATGTAGTTGCGGAACCCGTTGACGGCCAGGTAGTCGAGCAACTCCACCATCGGTGCGTAACTGCACGCCAGGTAGTTCCGGTCGAGGGTCGGATGCCGGGCGGTGCGCAGGAACTGGTCCGCCCCGGCCTCGAACTCCTCCACGGTCACGTCGGCGAAACCGGTCAGCACACCGGCGGCGAGTTCTCTCACGCCGCTGTCGTCGCCGTTGTAGTGCCGCGTGATGACGTCGTTCAACCAGCCGTAGTCCTGCGTGTAGGCGGCCTGCCAGGGCTGGCGGGTGCGAAGATCCTCATCGTGCTCGGCCATGACGACGAGACGGCGCAGGATGAAGTCGAGCTGAATGGGCATCGGCTTCTCACACCACAGTGTGCCGTCGTTGTCGAAGACCGCGATCCGATCCTCCACCGGGACGTCCTGCGCCGTCACCCGCCCGACGAATCCCAGGATCGCGGTCTTGCCGTCACCCTCACGCCAGCTCGGAAGAGGTTCTGTCACGGCGCTTCCGCTCACTCGCGAGAGAGCATGGCCGCGGCTTCGCGTTCGAGGTCGACGAACGGTTCGCCGCTGACGTCGATCGCGATTCGGTTCAACGCCCCACCGGTGAAGGCCCACGGCGACGAACCCGGGTAGTCGTCGGTGACGGGTTCGCCGCTGTCCCGGCCGGCATTGAGACCCTCACCACCGCCGATGCCGAATTTGCCGGGCTGCGTTCGGATTCGGCCCTCGCCGACCTTGCGGTCGCCGTAGTACAGGCTCAGGACCCCGTGGGCGGTCCCGGGCGGGTCCTCACCGTCCTTCTCGAACGACGCGGCCAGGATGAGGTTCTCCCCGGTTGGCAAATCCTCCGTCGCATCGATCTTCTGCTGATCGCTCCCGAGGAAGTTGTACACGTAGTGCAGCCGGTTGTCCTTGACGTACAGCGCGTGCCCACCGAACCGGCCGCCGTGCGAGAACAGCACCCCCGAGGCACCGGGTTCGGAGAGGTCGACGAGTGCCCCGATCGAGTAGGAGCGGTTACGGAGGTTGACCGCCACCGCCTCCGGTACCTCCGCGCCGCCGGGCCGGTAGACGTAGCGGTTGCGCGGGGGCGCGAGCTGCGGGCGTGGGGTGGTGAGGAGTTCGACGGGCGAGCGGTCGTCGAGCGGCAACGCCTGGTTCGCGCCGGCCTCGTGGAACCACAGCCCGACG
Source organism: Rhodococcus mengyinensis (assembly GCF_048381435.1). Classification (NCBI taxonomy): domain Bacteria; kingdom Bacillati; phylum Actinomycetota; class Actinomycetes; order Mycobacteriales; family Nocardiaceae; genus Rhodococcus; species Rhodococcus mengyinensis. Next base: position 4,506 of record NZ_JBLWIT010000142.1, read on the forward strand.
AGCTCGGCGAGTCGGCCGGGTTCCTCGGCGGCGAGGTCGTGGAGTTCGGCGCGGTCCACCTGGGTGTGGTACAGCTCCCAGGTGTCCTCCGGGAAACGGCTCCACCCGCTCAGTGTCGGGTGGGTGGTGACGGCCTTCCAGCCGTCGTGCCAGATGCCCCGCCCGCCGAGCATCGAATAGAACTGGGTGTGCTTGGCGGTGGGGATGGTGGCGGCGTCGAAGCTGTAGCGCATACTCACGCCCTGGATCGGGTGCTGGGTGTACCCCTTCACCGTCTCGGGGAGTTCGACACCGAGGCAGTCGAGCAGAGTCGGCACGATGTCGATGGCGTGGTGGTACTGGTCGCGGGTCTCGCCGCGGGCCTCGATCCCGGCCGGCCACGACAAAATGCACGGATCGCTGGTGCCGCCGTTGAACGAGTAGCGTTTCCACATCTTGAACGGGGTGTTGAAGGCCATCGCCCACCCGTTCGGGTAGTGGTTGTAGGTCTCGGTGCCGCCGAGCTGGTCCAGCTTGGCCAGATTCTCGGCGAGATCGTCCGGCACGCTGTTGGCGATCTTGTTCTCGTTGACCGACCCGTTCGGGCCGCCCTCGCCGCTGGCACCGTTGTCCGAGACCACCACGATGATGGTGTTGTCGAGCTGCTCCATCTCCTCGAGGTAGGCCAGCAGTCGGCCGATCTGGTCATCGCAATGAGAGAGGAAACCGGCGTACACCTCCGCCATCCGCGCGAAAAGCCGTTTTTCGTCGTCGGACAGGGTGTCCCAGGGGCGGGTGAAGTCCAGCGGTGGGAACGGCTTGCCGTCGGGTCCGGTGCGGGTGTCGGGGGTGCCGATCGGGTTGAGCGGCGGCAATTCGGTGTCCGGAGGTACGAGGCCCATCTCCTTCTGCCGGGTCAGGGTCCGCTCGCGCATCGCTTCGTATCCGTCGTCGAACCTGCCGCGGTAGCGGTCGGCCCACTCCTGGGGCACGTGGTGCGGGGCATGCGCGCAGCCGGGTGCGTAGTACAGGAACACCGGCCGGTCCGGGGCAATCGCCTTGACGTCGCCGAGGTAGTCGAGCGCGTGGTCGGTGATGTCGACGCTGAAGTGGTAGCCCTGCTCCGGGGTGGCGGGCTGCTCGACGGGATGGTTGTCGTGCACGAGATCCGGATACCACTGGTTCGTCTCCGCGCCGAGGAAGCCGTAGAACCGTTCGAAGCCGCGGCCGACCGGCCAGTTCCGTTTCGTCGACGCCAGGTTCATCTCGTCCTCGGCGCACAGGTGCCACTTGCCGACCATCGCGGTGGAAAAGCCCTGCTCGACCAGGATCTCGGCGAGGGTGGCGCACTCGGGAGGGATGTGCCCGTTCCCACCGGGGAATCCGACAGCACACTCACTGATGCAGGCCATCCCGTTGGTGGTGTGGTTACGCCCCGTCAGCAGGCAGGATCGCGTCGGGGAACACAGGGCGGTGGTGTGCCACTGCCCGTACCGCAGACCGTTTGCGGCGATCCGGTCGATGTTCGGGGTCTCGATCGGCCCGCCGTAGCAGCCCATCGCTCCGAAACCGACGTCGTCGAGCACGATGTAGAGGATGTTCGGCGAACCGGGCGGCGCCTTCGGCTGCTCGTAGGGACCCCAATCCGGGATCGAGTCCCGAATATCGAGATTGACGACACCTCTGAACGGCTTGGCCATGACGAGCTCCTCGAATGGGTCCGACTCCCCCCTTTCACCCAAGCACTGTCGACCGATGGATGGCTAGTGCGCCGGAACAGTATTCCGCTAGCTGCGACCGCGCGCCGCCAGCGCGTTGACGAACACGTTGGCGATGTCGGCGGGATCCTTCGCGACGTAGCTCGACCCTCCGGAGACCCGCGAGATCTCGGCGAGTGTGGCCGCATCGGCGTCGCCGGTGATGCCGATCGTCACGATGATGACGGGCCGGGCGGGATCCATCTCGCGCTGCAGGATGCTCAGAAGCTGTTCCTTCGTGATGGAGTCCGGATCCTCGTTGGCACCGTCGGTCAGGATGATCACACTGTTCACGGCGCGCGGGTCGTACGTCTCCTGCACCGTCCGGAACGCGGCGAGCGTCGTGTCGTACAGGCCGGTACCGCCGCCGATCAGCCCGTCGACCTTCCCCGCCTGCTGCGCCATCAGCTGGCGCTGTGTGAGGCCGTCGACCACCGTGTCGTAGCGGCGGATCGGGACCATCTCCTTGTAGTCCTGCGGTCCCCCACCGAGCCCCTGCGAGAACGCCCACAGGCCGGCGGACACGCTGTCCGGGAACATCGCATTGCCGGCGAGCGCCGCATCGACTGTGAGGTCCATGCGCGACCGGCTGCCTGCGGGTGTCTCCATCGACCCTGACACGTCGATCGCGACGAGTGTGCGGATGGGCAACGCCATCAACGCCCACCCGCCGAGGGCGTCCTGTAGCGCCGACTCGTCCTCGAGCCCGAGCTTGGTGATCCTCCCGACGCCGCGGCCGTCGGCCGGCGGGCTTCCGTCGGGTCCGCGGAATCCGTTCTCCGCGAGTACCGCACGGGCCTCCTCACCGCCCAGAACAGCGGCGACGGCACGTGCCACCTGGGTGGCCCTGTAGTGCCGGTCGGGGGCGGGCGAGGTGACCACGAGCGGGAAGTTCATGAAATTGCTGCCCGTCGGGGGCACCGTCGCGGTGAGCGTGCGCGCGCCGTCGCCGTCGCCATCGGAGAATTCGAGCACGGACTGTTCGGTGGCCACGGCGACTCCGCCGTTGTCGACGACTCCCTGCAGCATCTCCTCGCCGATGGGCTCGTCCGCGGTACGTGCACTCTCCTCCTGCGCGAGCGGGACCAGCGCGGCCCGCACCGTCCCCGCGGACACGGGGTCGGCCTGACCCTCGGCGAGTGCCGCGTTGATCGGTGCCTGCGCGACCCCGGTCACGAGGGGGTTGCCCAGCTGGATGTCCTTGATCTGGAGGGCGGCGAGCCACGTCGGCGACGTGGGGACGTCCTCCTCGCGGGAGGCCAGGACAACGGGCGAGGATGCGATCGACCCCGTCATCACCTCGACCGGACCGGCCGCGGTGAGCGCCGCCTTGCCCACCCAGGCGCCGGTGTCGGGGATCCAGAGGTCCGGGGCGTCGGTTCCCTTGCCGAGTCGTCCCGCGACGTCGCCGGACGTCGCGGCGCTGACGGCGACGTTCGCGCAGCCCAGGTCGGTGTCCTTCGCTTCGCCGAGAATGCTGCTCAGGGCGGGCACGATGCTCGGGTCGGCGGCGAGGGTGTAGTCGGTGACCTGATCGCAGTCGTCGGCCCAGGAGCGCACCGCGTGAACGACGACGACCACGGAGGCCACGAGCCCCAGCACGACAGCGGCGCACACCGCGTAGAACCCGGGCGAGCGACCACCGCGTTCCTGCCCCGCGCTCGAATGACGCCCTCCGGCCATCGCCTGCCTCCCTAACATTTCGGTCACGAGACGACCACCGACACACCCGGACCGAATATGATCCGGCCCACATCGTAGCGAACGGTGCAGGGTACGACGCTGCGCCAGTGGCGGGCGGCCGAAACAGGGTGACGTCAGCGATCGGGTTGCGCGACCTCGAGCCGGCGGGCGACGAGCGCGGCCTGGATCTGCCGCAGCCCGGACGGGCGGGTCGGATCGCAGCCCGTCAGCTGCGCCACCCGCTTGAGACGGTAGTCCACCGTATTGGTGTGAAGGTGCATCTGTTTCGCGGTGCGCTGCCGGTTGAGATCGTGGCCGATGTGCACCTCGAGCGTCTCGATCAGTTCGGGTGAGCCCTGCAACGGTTCGAGAAGCCGCGCCAGGTGGGTCCGGCCGGGCCCGGGCCTGGTGAGCTGGTATTCGAGCGCCAGATCGTCCATCTCGTAGAGGCCCGGTTCCAGCGCCAGCTGGTGGGCGAGGTCGAGGAGTTCGTGGACCTGGTCCGCGGCGGCGGGGATACCGGCGGTGCGGACCCGCGTCGCTGTCGCGGTGAGGGGAACGCCGGCGGCGGCTCCGATGCGGTCGAGCAGCGACACCATCCAGGCCCGCTCGGGCGAGCCCGGCAGCAACAGTGTTCCGCCGTCCGGGCTCAGCGAACAGAGGGCGGCACCACCCGCGGCGTCCGCCAGCTCGATCTGCAACCGGCGGAGTTTCTGCCGGGCGACGACGGCTTTGCGCCGGTGGGTCACGGCCTCCGTGGGATGCGACGGAATCGACAGCCCCAGCACCACGTACTCGTCGGCCAGCTCCACACCCGCGTGCCGCGCGGCGGTCGCCGCCTTTCGGCCGCTGAGCAGCGCCGTGACGAGGTTGACCGCGGCACCGTCGCGTTCGCTGTTGACGGCTTCGAGTTCTTCCACGTAGCTGGTCGTCGCGGCGACGGTCACGCATTCGAGGAGCGTGAACATCACCTTCTGGATGACCAGGAGTTCGGGCAGGTCTTCCGTGCGGGCGTTCGAGGCGACGAGGTCGCCGGCCTCCTGGATGCCTTCGTGGAGGATCCGGAGCACGAGCTTCAACGGGAACCCCTCGCGTGCCCAGCGCGCGGAACTGTTGCGCACCTCCGCGAGGTCCTCGTCCGTCGGGCTGATGCCCTCGTCGAGCATCTGGATACCGAGACCGAGGCAGACGATCGTGAAATCCATGACGTCGCTCTGCAGTTGTTCGCCGGGCAGCGAACCGCAGGGGGTCACGTTGTCGGCGAAATGCCGGACCAGCTTCTGCGCGACCGTCAGAGTGTCGCGCAGCGGGGCGGAGGCGGGCCTGCCATCGACGAGGATTTGCGAACCGGCCCCCGAACTATGATTCGTCATAGATCTGATCACTCCCCTATGTGGATGACACCGAACTCCCGCACCATCGACATCACGCAAACATAACGAGGGTTCGCTTCTGTCACCGTTGTATCACGACAGCGCCCTGTCCAGGGCGAATACGGTCGGTCAATTCTCCTCTGCGACCCGGACCACCAGCTTGCCGAAGTTGCTGCCCCGGAGCAGACCGATGAACGCCGCGGGCGCATTCTCGAGGCCGTCGACGATGTCCTCGCGGTAGGCGAATCGCCCCTCCCGGATCCACCCGGACACATCTCGCTGGAAGTCCGCGTACATCTCGGAGACGAACTCGCGCTGGATGAATCCGCGGATCGTGAGGCTCTTGACCAGAACCCGGGTGAAGAAGCCGGGCAGCCGATCCGGCCCCTCGGGCGTCTCGGTGTCGTTGTACTGCGCGATCAGGCCGCACACGGGAACTCGCGCATACAGGTTGAGCAGCGGCAGCACGGCTGCGGCCACCGCACCGCCGACGTTCTCGAAGTAGACGTCGATGCCGTCGGGGCACGCGGCGCGCAGTTCCTCGGCGAAGTTCGGGGACCGGTGGTCGACGGCGGCGTCGAATCCGAGTTCGTCCAGCAGGTAGGCACACTTTTCCGGTCCGCCCGCGATCCCGACGGCCCGGGCGCCCTTCAGTTTCGCGATCTGCCCCACCGCCGAGCCGACCGGACCGCTGGCCGCCGCGACGACCACCGTCTCGCCTGCCTCCGGTTGCCCGATCTTCAACAGACCGGCGTACGCGGTGAAGCCGGGCATGCCGAGAACTCCGACGGCGGTCGACAACGGCGCAGCGTCGCGGTCGAGTGCGCGGAGTTGGTTGCCGTCGACCACGGCGTGCGACTGCCAGCCCGCGTATCCGAGAACGTAGTCACCGGTTGCGAAATCCGGGTGCCGGGAATCGACCACCTGCCCGACGGTGCCACCGACCATGACCTCGTCGATCTCGACCGGGTCGGCGTAGGACTCCGCCGCACTCATCCGGCCGCGCATGTACGGGTCGAGGGACAGGTAGATGACGCGGACCAGCACCTGACCGTCGGCGGGTTCGGGCAGGTTTACCGCCTCGAGCCGGAAGTTGTCGGCGGTCGGCGCACCGTCCGGCCGTGACGCGAGGACGATTCGGGTGCTCTGAACGATGCTCTCCACACTCACTGTGCGCCTGCCAATCCGTGTCGGGCCGGTATCGTTCGCCAGCCTACCGATTTCAGAACAGTTGCTTCTTCTGCACCTTTCCCATCGCGTTCCGCGGAAGCGACTCGACGACGCGGATCTCGCGGGGCCGCTTGTGCACCGACAGTTCGGTGGCCACATGCTCGATCAGCTCGGTTTCCGAGACGTCGTCCCCCACCACGAAGGCCACGAGCCGCTGCCCGAGATCCGGGTCGGGAAGGCCGACCACCGCGGCTTCCCGCACACTCGGGTGGCCGAGGAGAGACGTCTCCACCTCCCCCGCCCCGACCCGGAATCCGCCCGACTTGATGAGGTCTGTGGATTCGCGGCCGACGATGCGGTGGAACCCGTCCGGGTCGATGACGGCGACGTCGCCGGTCTTGAAGAAGCCGTCGTCCGTGAAGGATTCGGCCGTCGCGTCGGGCTTACCGAGATAGCCGTCGAAAAGCATCGGGCCGCGCACCTGCAGTCCGCCGATGGATTCCCCGTCGTGGGGGACGTCGCCGCCGCGCTCGTCGCGCAGCCGGGTTTCGACGCCGCGGACCGGCACACCGACCCACCCCGGGCGACGCTCGCCGTCGGCCCTGGTGCTGAGCGTGAGCATCGTCTCGCTCATGCCGTACCGCTCGATCGGTGCGAGCCCGGTCAGCTCGTGCAACTTCTCGAACACCGGCACGGGTAGCGGGGCGCTGCCCGACACCAACAGTCGCGCACCCGACAGCGCGCGCGCCGACTCGGGGTCGTCGGCGATGCGACCCCACACCGTGGGGACACCGAAATACATCGTTCCGTGTGCGGCGGCGTAAGCCGCCGGGGTGGGCTTGACCGTGTGGACGAGACGACTGCCGATACGCAACGGTCCCAGCACACCCAGGATGAGACCGTGTACGTGGAACAGCGGAAGTCCCTGCACCAGTGTGTCGTTGCCGGTCCACTGCCAGGCGTCGGCGAGGGCGTCGAGGCCGGCTGCGATGGCCTTCCTGCTGATCAGGACTCCCTTGGGGGGTCCCGTGGTGCCGGACGTGTAGAGCACGAACGCGATGCCCGACTCGGGCGGTTCCGGGTAGCTGTGCCACGACCGGGCGTGGACGCGGACCGGAACGACGGGCAGCCCCGCCGTGTCCGCGGGCGCCTCGCCGAGCCACGCCTGCGCACCGGAATCGCGCAGGATGTGCTCGAGTTCGGCGGGGCCGGAATCGGGCGGCACCGGCACCGCGGTCACACCGGCGATGAGGCAGCCCACGACCGCGAGGACGGTGGTGACGGTGGGGGTAGCGAGGATCGCGACCCGATCCGCGCGTGCCACACGCTCGGCCACGGACGTCGCCGCACCGAGCACGTCGCCGCGCGACAGGGTGGCGTCGCCGATCCGGATGGCGTCGGGAATGTCGTCGCCCTGGGCGACGGCCAGAGGATTCAGAGATCGCAGCAGCACATCGACAGCTTCTCACAGGGTCCGGACGTGGTCCGGTGGGTCTCCCGGTGGCGGACTGACGGTGGCCAGTGCCGCACCCAGCAGCGCCCCGGTGAGAACAGCCAGTCCGTGGGCGTCGTCGACGACCAGCAGCAGGACACCGGCGACGACGATGCCGCCGCTCGCGGCGAGTGCTCGCCACTCCTTGGACTGCATCACCACCAGACCGGCGAGGGACGCGGCCAGCGCGAGTGTGGCACCCGAGTTGCCCGCCCCGGGCGACGGGAACAGGAACGCGGTGAACAGGCCGAAGATGATCTGGCTCGCCACTAACAGCAGGACGGCCCGCACTCCTCCCCAGACCCGGACCGCGAGCGGGGCCACCCACGCGAGAACGAGCAGATTTACCGCGGTTCCGGCCAGTCCCCCGTCCTGCACCGCAACCGACGTGACGATCCGCCACCACTGGTGGTCCCGGATCTGGGTGGGGTCACGCTCGAGGGCGTCGAGGATGGCGGGGACGACGATCTGCAGCAGCGACGGCACGGCGATCAGCAACCACAGCACCACCGCGGTGCGCGGCGGACGGGTGAGTCGGACCTCGCCGATGCGCGTCGAACCGAGCAGCGTCGCGAGGACGAGAACGACGGCGAAGAGGACCGCGCTGGCCCATCCCCCGCCTGAAGTCGTCACCGCGAAACTCTACAACGACGCACCCCCACGGGAACCGATCCGCGACCGCGCCGGTCAGTCCCGGGTGACCACCGAGCGCAGGAAGAACCGCAGGTTCGAGGGACGCTCGGCCAGTCGCCGCATGAAGTACGCGTACCACTGACTTCCGTACGGCACGTACACCCGAACCTGCTTGTCCTCGTTCGCGAGCCGACGCTGCTCGACGTCCCGGATCCCGAACAGCATCTGGTGCTCGTAGGCGTCCGCGGCGCGGCCGGTGCGCCCGACCAGCGGGGCGACCGCGTCGATGACGGCCGGATCGTGCGAGGCCACCATCGGGTACCCGGACCCGTCCATGAGGATCCCCAGGCAACGCAGATATGACGCGTCCACGGCAGCGCGGTCCTGGAAGGCCTCGGACTCGGGTTCCCGGTACGCCCCCTTGCAGAGCCGGACCCTCGACCCGGGGCCGGCGAGGGCGCGGCAGTCGTCCTCGGTGCGTCGCAGATACGACTGCACCACCGCACCGAGCCAGGGGTAGTCGTTGCGGAGTTCGCGCACGATCGCCAGCGTCGAATCGGTGGTCGTGTGGTCTTCGGCGTCCACGGTCACCCACACCCCCGCCGCCTCCGCGGCGGCGCAGATCGTGCGGGCGTTGTCGGTGGCGATCCTGCGACCGTCGCCGGCGAGCGCCTGCCCGAGCGCCGACAGTTTCATCGACACCTCGAGGCGGCGAACACCCGAACTCCCGTCCGCCGCTTCCGGTAGCGCACCGAGATCGGCGACGAGCGTCAGATATTCGTCGACCGTCGCCTGGGCTCCCGCCGCATCATGCGTGTCCTCACCGAGGAAGTCGATCGACACCGACCGGCCCGAATCGAGGATCTCCCGGACGGATGCGAGCGCCGACTCCCGGTTCTCCCCGGCGACGAAGCGGTCGACGAGTTTCCGGGTGACGGGGGCGCCGGTGACCGCCCGTTTGACGCGGGACGACCGGGCGGCCGCGAGGATCGCCGGGCGCAGCGGATTCGTCAGAACGGTGGGCGCTTTCATTCCGACCCCATGTGCGGATATCGGTAGTCGGTGGCCGGGACGAACGTCTCCTTGACGGTGCGGGCCGACACCCACCGCAGCAGGTTGAGCTTGGACCCGGCCTTGTCGTTCGTGCCCGAGGCGCGGGCCCCGCCGAACGGCTGCTGCCCGACGACGGCACCGGTCGGCTTGTCGTTGACGTAGAAGTTGCCGGCGGTGAACCGGAGAGCAGACGTTGCCTGCTCGACGGCCTGGCGGTCGTCGGCGATCACCGCGCCGGTCAGCGCGTACGGGGCCGCCGAGTCGACCTTGCCGAGCACGTCGGCGAACGCGTTCGGCGCCGAGTCGTCGTACACGTGCACCGTCAGGATCGGACCGAAGTACTCGGTGGTCATCGCCTCGTCGGCCGGGTCGTCGGCGAGGAGCACGGTGGGGCGGACGAAGTAGCCGACGCTGTCGTCGTACTTGCCGCCGACGGCGATCTCGAGACCGGTAGCGCTGCGGGCGCGTTCGATGGCCGCGACGTTCTTGTCGTAGGCGCGGCGGTCGATGAGGGCCCCGCCGAAGTTCTCCAGATCCGTCACGTCACCGTAGGTGAGGGCGTCGACTTCCGCGGTGAACGTGTCCCGCATCCGCCGCCACAGCGACTTCGGGACGTAGGCGCGGGAGGCGGCCGAACACTTCTGGCCCTGGTATTCGAACGCGCCGCGGATCAGCGCCGTCCGCAGCACGTCCTCGTCGGCCGAGGCGTGCGCGACCACGAAGTCCTTGCCGCCGGTCTCCCCCACCAGCCGGGGGTAGCCGGCGTACTTCCCGATGTTCGCGCCCACCTCGCTCCACAGATGCTGGAACGTCCGGGTCGAACCGGTGAAGTGGATGCCCGCGAGGCGGGGGTCGCTCAGCAGCACTTCCGAGACCGCCTGCCCGCTGCCGGTGAGCAGATTGATCACGCCCGGCGGCATTCCCGCCGCCTCGAGCAGTTTGATGGTCCAGTACGCGGCGACGGTCTGCGTCGACGACGGCTTCCAGATCACCGTGTTGCCCATCAACGCGGGCGCGGTCGGCAGGTTCCCCGCGATCGCGCTGAAGTTGAACGGCGTGATGGCGTAGACGAACCCCTCGAGCGGACGGTATTCGAGCCGATTCCACACCCCGGGTGAGGAGATCGGCTGGTCGGCGAGGATCTGGCGTGCGAAGTGAACGTTGAAGCGCCAGAAGTCGATCAGCTCGCACGGCGCGTCGATCTCCGCCTGCTGGACCGACTTCGACTGGCCGAGCATCGTCGCCGCGGCGAGCGTTTCGCGCCACGGCCCGGACAGCAGGTCGGCGGCGCGCAGGATGACCGCGGCCCGGTCGTCGAACGAGAGCGCCCGCCAGTCCGGTGCCGCGGCCGTGGCCGCCTCGACCGCCGCCGATGCGTCGTCGTGGGTGGCGCTGCGCAGCGTGCCGAGCACGGCGGCGTGCCGGTGGGGTTGCACGACGTCGACGCGCTCGCCGTCGCCGTGCCGGTGTTTGCCACCGATCACGTGCGGGATGTCGACGGGATTGGTGGCGATGTCGGTGAGTGCCGATTGCACTCGGGAACGTTCGGGACTGCCCGGCGCGTACGTGTGGACCGGCTCGTTGGTGGGCACCGGAACCTGGGTGATGGCGTCCATGCTGCCTGCCTCCTGCCCTCAGATCGTGAGGAACTGTGACCGGGACCGCGGGCGGACGGGGACACCCGTCCGAGCGGAACCCTTGAGCCCAGGTTAGCGCCGGACGGGGGTACTCATCCGGTTTTGACGCGCGGGTCGGCTGGCTACCATCGGCACATGGCCGAACGGAATCGCGTGTCACCCCGATCCGAGATCGTCGCGATTCCACTCCGCGGCCGGTTCATGGGAAACCGGGGCTGCCTGCACCGGGGGCACACCGTCGTGCGCAACCATGCGGGCAAGCGGTGGATCATCTGCGTCACCGACTACCCGGCCCGCACCGTCGCCCAGTGGAGCGACGGCCACTACACCGTCCTCTTCTTCCACGACGAGGCGGTGGCCCTCGCGGCCGGGCACCGGCCGTGCGCCCTCTGCCGACGCGAGCGGTACAACGACTTTCGTCTCGCGTGGCAGTCGGCCCACGGGGGTGGGCTGCCGGGCGCGGACCAGATGGACGCCCGACTGCACGGAGAACGGCTGGCCGGTTCCCACCAGCGCACACACGAGGCCGCGTGGTCGTCGTTGCCCGACGGGGCCTTCGCGCTGCTCGACGGCGGACCCGCGGTCGTGCTGGGTGACACGGTCGTCCCCTGGTCGGCCGAGGGATACGGGACTCCGGCGAATCGGCCGACCGGCACCGCCACGGTCCTGACACCGCCGTCCACCGTCGCCGCCCTCGCAGCCGGCTACCGACCGGACGTCGCGTAGGACTGTAGACGCTAAGAACGCCGCTCAGGCCCCTGCCCCCCGGCCCCGCAAATTCTGCACCCGGTGACCTACCTGCTGAGATCCCGATCCTCCGGCGGATCCCGCGGCGGCGGCTCCTGCGGTGCCCATACCGGCCCCGGTGACAGCACCCGTCCCAGTGCCCTCGGCCACCGAACCGGGCCATGACGGGACGGCACCCGCGCCGCTCGCCCAGCCAGTTCCCGCACCCCCGGTCGAGTGCGGCCAGGGTGCCGTTCAGGATTGCGCGGTTCCCCCCCAGCGCCACACGGCTGCGCACGTCGCACAGCACCGGGGAGGCTGGCGAGGTTTGCCGCCGCAGGTGGTATTCGGTGCGGTGGTCAGGGTTCTGGTCTGCGCTCGAGACCGTGCGAAGCCAGCGCCGGGGCAGGGCGGGAGAATCCTACCGCCGACGCTCACCGCAGTTCCCGCGCGATCGCTCGGGCCGCGCGGCGAGCCTGCTTCGCCGCGAACCCGATCTGCGACGGCCTGGGCACGAACCCGATGAAACGCAACCTCTCGGCGGCCGGCTTTTCACCGGTGGCGTGCGGCCAACCTCGCTCGTCCAGTACGCCGAGGTGCCCGACCAGCTTTTCGAGTTCTTGGCGGAACCCCGTCGCGCAGACCATCGCCTCCGGGTCGATTCGCATCCCGTCCACCAGCCACACGCTGTCCGCGTCGAGTGACTCGACTCCGCGAACGACCTCGATGGACCTGTCTCGGATCGCGGCGATGAGCTCCTTGTCGACGATCGCCGGTGCCACGCCGAGGCGGGCGCTGCGGGCGAAGATCCCCTCGTCGGGGATCGGTAATCCGAACTCGCGCAGGTCGCCGATGCTCCTCTTCCGGCCGAACCGAGCGATTGCGTCCGCGATAGGGACCGGGGCATGGTAGAGCGGCGTTGCGATGAAGTCTCCCGGTATGCCACCAGGTCCCTGGCGGAGCATGATGTTCGGCGGCGTGCGAGCCGAAAGCCAGACCTTTGCCGCGCCTCCGGTGGCGAGGTCGTAGGCAATTTCCATGCCCGAGCAGCCCGCTCCCACCACGAGGACCCGTTTCCCGTTGTACGGCGAGGGATTCCGGTACTGCGAGGAATGAACCAGTGCACCCCGCCAGTCCCCGCGTCCGGGCCAGTCCGGGACGAAGGGCTCATGATCGAAGCCGGTCGCGACCACCACCTCGGCAGCGTCGACCGAACCGGCAGCGGTGGTCAACCGCCAGCGCCCGTCAGTTCGGTCGAGCCGTTCCACCGGGCAGCCCAGGCGCAGTTCGATCCCGTCCGCGCGTGCGTGCCGCTCGAGATGCTCGATCACCTGTTCCCGCGTGGGAAAGGTCGGTGTGCCCTGCTTGTAGGGGCGGTTCGGCAGATGGGAGAATTGCCTGCCGGTGTTCAGTCGCAGCCGGTCATAACGAGAGTGCCACGACGAACCGACTTGGTCGGCTCGGTCGATCAGCAACGGGTTGATGCCACGGTCGGCGAGGGCCACCGCCGCCGCGACCCCGGAGGTGCCGGCACCGACGATTGCGACTTGATGCTCGCTCATCGTGTGCTCCTTGGGTGTTGTCTTGTTTCATGCGGTTTCGGCGACAATGACGCTCATCGTGCCGGTGAGCGAGCGATGGTCGCGGTAGCGCCAGCCAGTGTCCTGCAGCCAGGCGATGCCTTCGTCGACGCTGTAGACGTCGCCGTGTTCGAGGTGGACCGCGAATTCGCCCGCCATCAGGGCGGCCGCGACCGGCTGGGTGTGGGTGGGGTCGGTCCAGAACTCGGCAATCAGCAGCGTGGCGCCGGGTGCGGCGACGTCGCGAATGCGGTGTAGCAGCGCACGATTCTGCTCCGGTGACCAGTAATGCGCCAGGTTCGCGACCAGGAAGGCGTCGTATCCGGCGGGCAGCGGGTCGGCCCCTGCGTCGCCGGCGCATACGTCGATTCGCCCCTCCAGCCCGACCGACGCGATGCGGTCCTGCGCGGTCTGGGCAACCGCCGGCAGCTCGAACACGGTCGCGCTCAGTTGCGGGCAGTGGCGCGCCACCGCGATGGACCAGGAGCCGGTGCCGCCGCCGATGTCGAGGAGTCGACGATTGCCGGACAGATCGACCGTGTCCGGCAGGGCGAGCGAGGGGCCGGCCGAAAACGCCTCGATACCGATCGAGGCGATGGGTTGCAGGGCGGCTTCGAGGTCGAAGATCTGGTGTTTCGGCCCGCGGGCTAGTGCGTCGGCCAGATCTTCCCACGCCGGGAAGCTGATCTTGTCCCAGAACCGCAGCAGCGGACGCAGGTCGGCGGGCGATCCGCCGGCGAGGAACGCGGCCGCCGTCTCGGTATTGACGTACTGTTCGCCTCGGCGTTCGAGCATACCCAGCGCGACCATGGCGTCGGCGCTGATCCGGGTGGCTCGGGCAGTAAGCCCGGTGCGGGCGGCCAGGCCACGCAGGTCGGTGGGGCCCTCGCCCAACGCCTCGAACAAACCGAGTTCGCTGGCGGCGAAGAGGTGTTTGGCGGCCATGAACCCGGACGCCAGCTGCATGATCGGCTCCGGGTTAGGCAGGTCGTGGTCGGTTTCGGCGGAGGTATGGGCTGTCATCGTCATGAAACCAGCGTCGTTGTTGTCGGTTCTGCGTCATATCCCTGAATCCTGGGGAATTCACCCAGATTTCTGGGGTAGGCAGCCCTAACCTGCTGCGATACACTTCGGACATGGCGCAGAGCTTGCTGCCACGCGTCCGCGATCAAATCTCGCGTGCCGTCGCCGACCAGCTGGACTGGGTGGGGTACAGCGCGCGAATGAGCGAGGCCCTGCGCACGGTGATCCCACATGACCGCTGCTGCTGGCACACCGTCGACCCGGGCACCATCCTGTTCACCGGCAGCGTGAACCGGAACGTTGGGTGTTCCGGATCCTGGTTGGCGCACTACGAATACGAGGTCGAGGACGTCGACAAGTGGGCGTTTCTTGCGCACAGTGGCCGCCTGGCGGGTGCACTCAGTCTGGATACCCACGGAGATTTGTCCCGCAGTGCACGGCACCGTTCGCACGAGGCGTACGGAATCGGCGACGAGCTGCGGGTCTCCCTGGTGTCGGACGGGGTCTATTGGGGTGCAGCGGCATTCCTGCGCGATGCGGGCGCGCCGTGGTACACCGCCGAGCACGTCCGCGCAATCGCCGCGCTGGCGCCCGCGCTCGCTACCGGTCTGCGACGTTCGATGCTCCACGAGGTCGAGGTCGCCGTGACGACCGTGGACTACGGCCCCGGCGTGGTGGTCTTCGACGCCGCGGGCGACCCGGAATCGGTCTCACCCGCCGCGGAACGCTGGATCGACGAAATTGTCGAGGTCCCGGCGCCGTCGACGCCGTTCGAATCGAAGGTCGTGCAGGCCATCGCGGCCAGGGCGCGGGCGATCGAACCGGGCACCGATCCGCTGGAACTTGCCGCGCGCTCGCGGGTACGCACGCGATCCGGCGCCTGGCTGTTGCTGTACGGGACCAGGCTTTCCGGCGTCGAAGACGGACGCACTGCCGTCATCATCCAACCCGCGACGCCGCATGAGATCGCGCCCGTCATTGCCATGGCCTACGGACTGTCCCAACGCGAATGCCATCTCACTGCGCTGTGCGTCCAAGGGCGATCGACAAGGGAGATGGCGCACGCAATGTCGTTATCCGTCTACACAATTCAAGACCACATGAAGTCGATCTTCGACAAGACCGGGGTGCGCAGCCGCGGGGAACTGGTGGGGCAGATATTCCTCGAGCACTACGCGCCACGCTGGGAGCTTGCGGCATCCCCGCCA
>NZ_JBLWIT010000143.1:0-13324 GCF_048381435.1 Rhodococcus mengyinensis
GAGTCGGTGACGTAGACGCAGTGCGCGCCGTAGGACTCCATGAGCTTGGCCTGGGCGGCGAGCTCGGGTGCGGTGGTCATGTGGCTCATCATGAGGAAGCCGGAGACGTCCATGCCGAGTTCCCGGGCTTTGCCGATGTGCTGGGCGGCGACGTCGGCTTCGGTGCAGTGGGTCGCGATCCGGATCGACCGCACGCCCAGTTGGTAGGCGTGTTCGAGTTCGGCGATGGTGCCGATGCCGGGCAGCAGCAGGGTGGTCAGCCGGGCGTGGGTGAGGTTGGCGGCGGCTGCTTCGATCCATTCCCAGTCGGTGTTGGAGCCGGGACCGTAGTTCAGCGATCCGCCGGCGAGTCCGTCGCCGTGAGCGACCTCGATGCCGTCGACACCGGCGGCGTCGAGCGCGGCCACGATGCGGCCGACGTCGTCGGGGGTGATGCGGTGGCGGACGGCGTGCATGCCGTCGCGGAGGGTGACGTCTTGGATGAACAGCCTGGTGGTCATCGGGTGGCTCCCTGGGTTGCCGTCGGCGCGGCGATCGTGTCGGCGACAGACTCGGCGTAGCGCACTGCGGCCGAGGTCATGATGTCGAGGTTTCCGGCGTAGGCCGGAAGGTAGTGGGCGGCGCCTTCGACTTCGAGGAACACCGTCACCTGGTGGGTGGGGGCCGCCGTGTCCCCGGAGGCGAGCAGGGTGTGGACGGGTTGGCCGTCCGGGACGGGGGTGATCTGGACCTGCTGCTTGAGTCGGTAGCCGGGCACGTACGTCGCGACATGGTCGACCATGGTCTGGATCGAGTCGCGCACCTTGTCGTGGGTGGCCGGGTCGGGGGCCGAGATCAGGCACAGGACGGTATCGCGCATGATCAGCGGCGGGTCGGCCGGGTTGAGGATGATGATGGCCTTGCCGCGGCGGGCGCCGCCGACGGTTTCGATGGCGTGGGAGGTGGTTTCGGTGAACTCGTCGATGTTCGCGCGGGTGCCCGGGCCCGCGGACTTCGAGGCGATGGAGGCGACGATTTCGGCGTAGGCGACCGGTGTCACGCGGGAGACGGCGGCGACGATCGGGATGGTGGCCTGACCACCGCAGGTGACCATGTTGACGTTGGTGGCGTCCCGGTGTTCGTCGAGGTTGACCGCCGGCACCACGAACGGCCCGAGGGCGGCCGGGGTGAGATCGATCAGCCGTTTGCCGAGCGGTTCGAGCAGGGCGGCGTTGGCGGCGTGTGCCTTGGCGGAGGTGGCGTCGAAGATCACGTCGATGTCGTCGAAGTTCGGCAGCTGAAGCAGGCCCTGGACGCCATCTGAGGTGGTGGGGACGCCGAGGCGGCGGGCGCGGGCGAGCCCGTCGGAGTCGGGGTCGATACCCACCATCGCGCCCATCTGCAGGACGTCGGAGTGGCGGATCACCTTGATCATCAGGTCGGTCCCTATGTTGCCGGATCCGATCACCGCGACGGTGACCTTACGGGTGTTCTCGCTCATGGTGCTCACTCCTGGATGAAGGTCGCGGTGACCGATCCGAGACCGGTGATGTCGGCGCGGACGGTGCCGGCGGTGCCGATGACCGCCATCGGCCCGAGGGCCCCGGACAAGATCACCTGTCCGGCCAGCAGTGGTTGGCCGAACTCGCGTGCCGTGCGCGCGAGCCAGGCCAGCGCTCGCAACGGGTCACCGAGGCAGGCGGTGCCGGTTCCGGTCGACACCTCGGTATCGTCGATGAACATCTGCATCTGCGCGGCGACCGGGTCGAAGGAGTCGAGGGTGCGACGATCGGCGCCGAGGACGAACAGCCCACTCGACCCGTTGTCGGCGACCGTGTCTCCGAAGGTGATGTCCCACCCGGCGATTCGGCTGTCGACGATCTCGAGGGCGGCCACCGCGTAGTCCACAGCGGCGCGAATCTGGGCGTCGTCGAGCGGCCCGTCCACCAGATCGCGGCCGAGGACGAACGCGATCTCCGCCTCCACCTTCGGCTGCAGCAGCCGAGACAGCGGAATCGGGCCGACCTCCTGGCAGCGCATGTCGTCGAACAGCACCCCGAAGTCCGGTTGGTCGACGCCGAGCTGCTGCTGGACCGCCGGCGAGGTCAGCCCAATTTTGCGTCCCACCACCGTCGCTCCGCCGGCGACCCGGTCTGCCACGATCCGCTCCTGCACAGCATATGCAGCCTCTACGTCATCGGAGCCAATCAGGTCTCGAACCGGAGCGCAGGGCGTCCGGGTGTGCGCGGCGGTGCTCAACCGCTCAGCGGCGGCCACACGATTAGCCACGGTGACGGGCGGCAGGCTTGTGCTATTAGGTGTGCTCATCTGACTTCCCGAGATTGTCGTGGTTGGAGAGGAACGATTGGGATTCACTGTCGTCGCGGGGCGATCGATCACCAAGCACAGCGTTCCACTGAGCCGAACGCGACGCAGTATTGTGGATCCTGCCGCTAGAAGAGAGCGGAGGTGGCATCTGCAGTGTCAGATCGAGAGTTCGACCAAACAACAGTCCTGGGCAAGGTGATGGCGGTGCTGCACGCCTTCACCGTCGACGACGCCACTCTCCCTCTGGCCGAGTTGGCGCGACGCACGTCTATTCCCAAAGGAACCCTGCACCGGGTCCTGTCCGACATGGCGGCTGTGCGGCTGTTGGACCGGAGCGGCACCAACTACCGGCTCGGCGGCGACCTCTTCGAACTGGGCATGCGGGCGTCGGTCGAGCGGAGCCTGCTCGAGGTGGCGATCCCCTTCATGGAGGATCTCTATGTGCGCACCCACGAGACGGTGCACCTGGGGGTCCTCGACGGCACGGAGGTGGTGTACCTCTCGAAGATCGGGGGGCACCGGCAAGCGACCGCACCGTCGAGAATCGGCGGCCGGATGCCGGTGCACTGCACCGCGATAGGAAAAGTGCTGCTGGCATACGGCGACAACACATTGCGGGAGAAAGTGCTGTCCGGTTCGCTTCCCCGCCACACCCCGCGCACCATCGTCCTACCCGGCCCGTTGCGCACTCAGCTCGACCGGATCGCCACCGAGGGCGTCGGTTTCGAGTACGAGGAATCGGCCACCGGTATCGTGTGCGTGGCCGCACCCGTCCGCGAGGGCGACGACGTCGTCGCCGCGATCAGTGTGACCGGTCCCTCGCACCGCTTCCGGCCGGACACCCACGCCGCGTCCGTTCGCGCGGCGGCAGAGGGGATAGGGGTCACCCTCGCGCGCCGAAATCGCCTGCTGGCATGAGTGACCGAGTCCGCATTTCATACAGGGCTGGCCGGTTAGCACGAGCGAACTACGCGGAATTGCCCTTGGTTCCGCTCGGCACGCGGGGCACCCTTCGCCGGCCGCTTGTGGTGGTCCAGGTGTTCACCGCCTGGACCACCAGACCGCCTCCGTGCGAAGTTCTACGACTACCTGAGGTGACACACATGAAGACCATCAAACGCATCGACACCGACCCCACCGGCCTCGACCAACTCGACCCGAGCACCACCGAAGCCCGAGACGCGAAGAATCTGCGACGGATCATCGCCGCCCGCAAACACCTCGCCGACGCCGAAGCTGAACTCCACGCCGCCGTCACCGCCGCCCGCGAAGACGGCGACGCGGGGGCCGCCATCGGCCTCGCCCTCGACACCACCCGACAGGCCGCCTACCAACGATTCGGCACCACCAAGTAGGCCCCTCGGCACAACCGAACCCGGAAGGCCGCGACTACCGGCTTCACCCTCCGGAAAAGGGAAGCACCAACACGGGCGTCCTCGAGTAGTGGGGCGCGTCTTCTCTTGCCACTAAGCCGAATTCTTGTTTAGATACAAGTTGTGTCTAAGATTCCGTCGTCGTCCGACCTGGTCTACGCGACAGTCAAGGAACTCATCCTGTCGGCTGAACTCCCCGGCGGTGAGCTGATCAGCGAAGGCGACATCGCCACGCGAGTGGGCACGAGCCGGACACCGGTTCGTGAAGCATTTCTTCGGCTCGAAGCCGAGGGATGGATGAAGTTGTATCCGAAGCGCGGGGCATTGATCGTTCCGATCGCGGACGGCGAGGCCGAGCACATCGTTGCGGCCCGGCTGCTGGTGGAGACCGGCAGCCTGTGCGCGTTCAGATCCGATACGGGGCGTCGCGAGGCTGCCGCGGCGGAGATGCGCGCCAGCGTGAACCGTCAGCGCGACCTTGCCGCGTCCGCCGGCAGTGCAGCATTCACCGCGGAGGACGCCGATTTCCATTCGGTGGTGGTGCGATACGGCGCCAACCCCTTGCTCGCGGCGTTCTACGTGGGTCTTCGAGACCGGCAGCGACGTATGACGGCATGTTCGGTCGGCCGGGATCCGATGCAGATCGACCGAATCATCGCCGATCATGCCCAACTTGCGAGTTTCGTCGAGCACGGGAATGTCGAGGAGTTCGACACCCTGCTTCGCAGCCATATGCGTGAGGTTCATCATCTGACTGCGAGGCGATAGTGCGCCGGCAACTACCCGAGTCCCCTACCTGAGATCGAGTGTGCGTCCCAGCCAGGTGTCGCTCGGAGAGACATCGACGTTCGACCGCATTTCGGCGAGCTACGACAACGGTGTCCTCAGCGTGATTCTGCCGGTCGCCGAAAGAGCGAAACCGCGGCGCATCGAAGTAGCCCGTAACGCCTCAGTTGTGCAGTGCGGTGACCGCGCCTCCCCCGACGATCAGCCTGGCCCCGGTCACCACACCCGTCACCCGGCCTCCCGTCATCACGACGACCGAGCAGACCGTGCCCCGGATCGCGGCCCCGCCGACGGCGGCACCCGCGGAGCCGACACTGCCGGCAGTCACCACCACCACGAACCCGTGCCCGGTGATCACCATCCCGCCCGTCACCACCAGACCGCGGGGCTGACTGACGCCGCTCAGGTCCGTCTGCGCGCCACCAACTGGGCCACGGCCACCCCGGCCCCCAGCGCGGCGACCAGGCCACTGAAGACGATCCCGGCGGTGCGAAGGTCCGTGAAGCGTGCGAGCACACCCACACCGACCGCGGGGACGGCCAGCATCACGTAGATCCCCGCGAAGAACGCCGAGGACACCCCGCCGCGGAACTGCTGTTCGACCCGTTCGACGGTGGAGGCGAGCGACGCATTGAGGCACAGGCCCCCGGCGACGCCGAGCACCACCGCGGACGCGAGCAGCGGCGCGAGGACGGTGCACGCCAGTGCGAGTGCCAGCAGCGCGGCGGCGGGGATCAATCCGAGGCACCCGACGAGCATCGCGGTGGCCGTCGACAGCCGACGGGCCAGCAGCTGCCCGACCGCCATGAACAGGAACGTCAGGAACACGACGAGGCCTGCCTTCGTGTGGCTGCTCGACCCCAGATATTCCGTCAGGAACAACGCCGACACCGCGGTCAGCACGCCGGTCACCGCGAACGCTGTTCCGGCGGCGAGCACGGCGGTGACGAACGCGCCGCGGATCGAGGAGGGAACCTGCAGTCGGCGGGGTCGGATCCGCCACGTCGGACTGGTGGCCGGTGCGACTGCGAAGATCCACAGCCCGGCGCCTGCCAGGACGGCGAGCACGAGGTTCACCACATAGGGAATGGTCAGCGGACTCGACGTGACGTCGGCGATCACCCCTGCGCTGAGCGTGCCCAATCCGAGGCCGCCGGTGTTCACCGCGACCGCGAGCATTCCGCCGACCGCCTTGCGCTCAGGTGGGAACAGGTCGATCACCGCGGCCGTGCCCGTGCCGGTCATGAGACCCGCGGACAGTCCGGAGATCACGCGGGCCACCACGAACACCGGAAGCGTCGACGGCAGCAGGAACAGCACGGCACTGACCGCGGCGAGGGCGACCGCGACGAACAGCACCGGGCGCCGACCGACGTCGTCGGACAACCGCCCGAACAGGGCGAGCGCGACCACGACCCCGACCGCGTACACGGCGAACAGGATGGTAACGGTGAGGGCGCTGAACGCCAGCTCCTGCGCATAGATGGAGTAGAGCGGGGTGGGCAGTGTCGTTCCCATCATCGTGACGAGAAACGCGAACGACGTGGCCCCGACCGCGAGGACGGACGACCGCCGGGTGCGCGTTCCGGACAGGGCGGGCGAGAACGACGGCATGGATCCGAACCTTTCCGAGATCGGGAGCGGTGACAAGTCATGTACAGCAGTCGGTAAGGGGCTTCCCGCCGGATCGGGGGTCCACTCCGGGACCGCAACAATCATGACGCCGGATTCGAGTCGCTCACCGTTGCTGCCGCGGCGGTGCGCGGGTGCGGCTACGAAATGGCGCTGGTCTCCGCCCCATCGCGTCACCTGATGATCTCGCAGAACCGACGACGGTCTTCTGTTCGCTGAATACGTCGAGTTCGGAGGGCCGGCGACGCTCGCAGTGCTTACCCAGCAGTACCCCAGCCCTGTGGGTTACCCGTTCTTGTTCGCGTGGGCGTTGGTGGCATTGGCCGCACTGGTTCTGATCACGGTCGGATCGACTGCCCACCCCTGGTTCGAGACCATCGTTATGCGAGGTGAAGCGGTGGGGCGTTCAGGAACAACGTTGCTCCGGAACCGTTGGAGTGTTCTTGAATCTGTTGAACCACCTCTGCCTCTTTCGCTCTGTGGGCGATAGTCCGCCCCAGATCCCGTGGGGCTCTTCGGCATCTACGGCGTAGTCACGACAGTGGGCGAGGACGGGACAGTGGTTGCAGATCGCTTTCGCGGCGTGTTCGTCGGTGGAGTCGTCGGCGGGGTCGAAGAAGAGGTCGGCGTCGAAGTAGCGGCATCTGGCGTGTTGTCGCCACTCCCACTCGTTGGGTGAGTGCGCGGGAGCTGTGGGGTTTTGTTCGCGAAGCATGACCTTCCTCTTGTGTAGTCCGGCGGTTGACCGCAGGGTCGCGGGCGGAGTCCACGAATACGAGGATCGTTGACTGGAACCTGTGTGGAGACTTGGGTTCGAGGCAAGTCTCCACACAGGGGTGCAGGGACACTGGATTCTGCGATGGGCGGTTGCCGGAACTTGCCGAATCAGGTGCCGGGGCTGAGGTTCAGATCTGGTGTGGTGAATGTGCGGGGTTACTCAGAAGATCGGTTCGTGAGGAGCCCCGCACGTTCTTCTCAGGATCGATCGACCGCGAGCAGATGTTCGGCGGCCAGTTCTTCGGCGGCCGAAGCGATCAGATCGGCAGCCCCCGCCATCGAACGTGTGACGTCGGGTTCACGATCCTGTAGGGAATAGATGGCGGCGAACTGAGAAGCCGCCTCCTCTTCCGGGGAAAGCCGCGACACCCCGACAATGGCGTAGGTCGGAACGTCGCGAGCGGTGGCATGCAGGCGCACCCCGATCGGGGCTTTGCCGTGCAAGGACTGGTGATCGAGAGAGCCCTCACCGGTGATGACCGCGCACGCGCCGTCGAGGTGCTGATCGATGCCCACCAGCTCCAAGATGAGGTCGATTCCGGAGCGGAACTCCGCTTGCAGAACGGTCAACGCAGCGAATCCCACTCCC
Source organism: Rhodococcus mengyinensis (assembly GCF_048381435.1). NCBI lineage: Bacteria > Bacillati > Actinomycetota > Actinomycetes > Mycobacteriales > Nocardiaceae > Rhodococcus > Rhodococcus mengyinensis. The sequence goes on from NZ_JBLWIT010000143.1 coordinate 7,465, forward strand.
CCGGCCGCCCCTGCCCCGGGGCTGTCTCGGGCGTCGCGACCGGTGGCCGCTGCGACGCGGTCGGCCCAATGTGCCAGTGCCGCATCGAGTTCGGCGACTTGTGTGGGAGTGGCGCCTTTCTGGGGTCCGTAGACCGCGGCGGCACCAGTGGGCCCGCACAGTGGGTTGTCCACATCGCTGGCGAGGGTGATCTTCGCGTCTCCGAGTCCTGGGTGCAACCAGGAAACATCGAGCATCGTGGCCTGAGACAGGGCGCCGCCTCCGTCCCGGATCGGGCTCCCGTGAGCGTTGACGACCTCGGCGCCGAGCGCACGCAGGAATCCGGCCCCGCCGTCGGTGCAGGCGCTGCCACCGATACCGAGCACGATCTCTCGGCATCCGTCGTCGAGGGCGCGGGCGACGACTGTGCCGAGACCACGGCTCGACGCGGTCATCGGACGCAGTACCCCGGCGGGCAGTCGGTGCAAGCCAGAGATGTCTGCCATTTCGATTACCGCGAGCTGCCCTTTCCGTGCGTAGGCAGTCAGCGTCCGCTCGCCGGTCGGCCCGGGCGCAGCGACGGGGATCCTCTCGAAGCCGGCCGCCAGAGCGGCGGCGAGTGTCCCCTCGCCGCCGTCCGCGATCGGGCACTCGATCGTCCGGATCGTCGGATCGCGCCGCTGGAGTCCTCGGCTGATTTCCGCGGCGGCATCGGCCGCAGAGATCGACCCCTTGAACTTGTCGGGAGCGACGACGACATGACGGGGCATCTCAGACCACCATCCAGCTCAGCACCGGAGTCGCCTGTAGGTACACCGGGATGCATATCAGCAGCAGCGGCAGCAGGCTCCACCCGAGCGCACTGTGGAAGGGGCCGCCTTCCTTGCCCTGGAGGCCCGCCGCGGCCGCGGCGATCGCCAGGGTTTGCGAGGAGAGCATCTCGCCGATCACACCACCCGAGGAGTTCGCCGTGGCAAGTAGATTCGCGTCCGGCCCGGCGGCGTGCGCAGTCTTGGCCCGCAGTGAACCGAACAGTGAATGCACGGATATGTCCGATCCGGTGCCCCTCACCCCCGGCCGCCCAATGGCCGGAACCCGGACAGGCGGACCGCAGCGGCTATAGCTGCAGGTGAGCACGCCCCTCACCGGGGCATAGTCGGGCCGAAACATCAGATCACAGCTCCCGGGTTCAGGATGTGCTGCGGGTCCAGCGCGGACTTGATGCGACGGGTCAACTCCATGACGTCCTCGCCGACCTGGTTGGGCAGCCACGCCTTCTTCAGCCGGCCGACGCCGTGCTCGCCGGTGATGGTGCCGCCGAGGGAGATCGCCAGGTCCATGATCTCGCCGAAGGCGATGTTCGCGCGTGCGGTCTCGTCCTCGTTGGCAGGGTCGTGCACGATCAGCGGGTGGGTGTTGCCGTCGCCGGCATGGGCGATGACCGCCACGAGGACCTCGCGCCGGGCTGAGATGTCTTCGATGCCCTGAATCAGCGCGGGCAGTGCGGGCAGCGGGACCCCGACGTCTTCGAGGAGCAGGTTGCCCAGACGTTCGACGGCAGGGATGGCGAACCGTCGTGCCGCGGTGAAGGCTTCGCCCTCTTTCGGGTCGTCGGTGGTAAACACGTCGGAGGCGTTATTGTCGCTGAACACCTTGGCCATGAATTCGGTTTCCCTGGCGCGGTCCTCGCCGGGCGAGTCGGACTGGGCGATCAGCATGCCGTGCGCGGTCAGGTCGAGGCCCATGTTCATGCCAGCCTCGACGGCGCCGATGGAGGCGCGGTCCATGAATTCGAGCATGGCCGGACGCATCACCCTGGTGATGTCCAAGATCGCGTTCGTCGCGTCCTGCACGGTGGCGAACGATCCGACCACGGTGCTGGCCGGCGCCTGGGCGGGAATGAGGCGGACGGTGATCTCGGTGATGATACCGAGGGTGCCTTCGCTGCCCACGAACAGCTTGGTCAGCGACAGACCTGCCGAATCCTTCAGGCGTGGGCCGCCGAGTCGGACGACGGTGCCGTCGGCCAGGACGACCTGGAGGCCGAGGATGTAGTCGGTGGTCACGCCGTACTTCACGCAACACAATCCGCCGGCGTTGGTGGCCGCGTTGCCACCGATCGAGCACATCTCGAACGACGAGGGGTCCGGCGGGTACCACAGTCCGTGCTCGGCTACTGCCCGCTTGACCTCGACGTTGATCAGCCCGGGCTGCACAACGGCGGTCCGCGTCACCGGGTTGACCTCGATGTTGCGCATCAGTTCCGTCGTCAGGACGATTCCGCCGTCGACGGCGGTCGCCCCTCCGGACAGACCCGATCCTGCGCCGCGCGGAACGACGGGGATGTTGTGCACCGTCGCCCACCGCATCACCGCTTGGACGTCCTCGGTGGACGTGGCGCGCACGACCGCCAGCGGCCGGCCGGCGTCGGGGTCGCGTGCCCAGTCCCGCCGGTAGCTCTCGGTCACATCGGGGTCGGTGATGATGGACGCGTTGGGAATCCGAGCGTGCAGGTCACCCAGTCGCTCATCTATCACAGTCATCGGATCTCCTTGATCAATGTGGTGCCAGTCGGCCCGGAGGGCGCATGTCGTCTTGGACCGGTTACTTTCGGGGCGGGGCATTGCCGGAATGGAGCGCCGTCTCAGGGGGCTGGCGGTGACAGACCGCCGGCAGGTAGTCGGCAGGTGTGCGGTGCGTTCGCTGCTGCAGCGAGACCGGCTCTGTCTGCACGAGCTCGGGAGCACCGGCGCGCTTGCGTGCCATCAATCGAACCTCGATCTCATCGAGAGCCATCTCTGAGAATGCCGGCGAAGATTTGACGCCGCCATCCGCCCAGTTTCCGTTCTTCGAGAATATACTTTCGCATTACGAGAGTGGCAGGGATCACCCTCATTGTCAATACCTCGCGCTCCGCCCCACCGGGCGACTTCGAAGGTCGATCACCCCGACCACGATTCGCCTGCAACGCAGCCGTTCCGGGATTCGGCCGAGGCGCCGCGACAGTGCACTCTCGGCGCACCCGCCGCCGTCGGCGTGCATCGCGGACAGCCCGTCCCGCGGCGTCCGCCAATCGGGCTGCGGCGCTCCGCGGTCGACGCGAGGGCTTGACAGATGCCCGGCGGCCAAGTTCACTCAAATCACACAACGGAAAATTTCTTCCACATTACGGAATACATGTAGAGGACTCTTCAGCTTTCCGGCTTTGGTTTGCCAGAGAAGCGCTCAGCTGTCTGGGCAGTGGCGGACCAGCGCGCCGAACTTCCATCACCACGACAACCTCACCCCGCATCCCCCTGAAAGGAACGTTTCCCGGATGGTTAACCCTGCTTACACCGTCAATTGCTCGATCCTGCTGACCGATATCCCCATGCTCGAGCGACCGCAGGCTGCCCGGGATGCCGGATTCGACGCCGTCGAATTCTGGTGGCCCTTCGCCACGCCCGTCCCCGCCGACGATGAGGTCGACTCCTTCGTTCGTGCGATCCGCGGCGCCGGCGTGCAGCTGACCGGTCTGAACTTCGCCGCAGGCGACATGCCCGCCGGCGACCGGGGAATCCTGTCCGACCCGGGACAGGTCTCCGCCTTCCGCGATAATGTCGACGTCGCGATCGGTATCGCAGAATCGTTGGGCACCAGAGCATTCAATGCTCTCTACGGCAACCGGCTCGACACGGTCGAGGTGGACCGGCAAGACGCGATCGCCGCCGAGAACCTGGCGTACGCCGGGCAGGCGGCAGAGAAGATCGGTGCGGTCGTACTGATCGAGCCGGTTAGCGGGGCGCCGGCCTACCCGCTCAAAACGGCCGCCGACGCGGTCGCGGTCATCGACCGCGTACGCAGCGAGCACGGCGTCGACACGCTGCGGCTCCTCGCGGACCTCTACCACCTCGAGGTCAACGGCGACGACGTCGGCGCCGCGATCGACACGTACGCGGACCGCATCGGGCACGTGCAGATCGCGGACGCACCCGGTCGCGGAGAACCCGGCACCGGAACCCTCGACATCGACGGCTACCTGAAGAGGCTCGCCGGACACGGCTACGCCGGTTATGTCGGGCTCGAGTACAAAGCCACCCGACCGGACACCTTCGACTGGCTGACCCGTGAGCTGCGCGGCGCGCGGCGCGTCGAGGCCTGACACCTTCCCCCCCAACGAACGACGACTTCGAGGAGACCTCATGAGCACCATTGCATTCATCGGACTCGGCATCATGGGCAGCCCCATGGCCTGCAACCTGGCCAAGGCCGGCCATCAGGTGGTCGGATACAACCTCGTACCGGACCGCACCGCGGCACTGGTCGAGGCCGGCGGCACCGCAGCGGACTCCATCGCCAAGGCCGTTGCCGGCGCCGACGTCGTGGCCGTGATGGTCCCGGACTCGCCCGACGTACAGGCGGTACTCGCCGGTGAGGACGGAGTCTTCGAGCACGCCCCGGCAGGCGCGCTGATCATCGACTTCTCCAGCATCCGGCCCGACGTCACCACCGCACTCGCCGCGCAGGCGGCCGAGCGTGGATTCCGGCTGATCGACGCCCCGGTGTCGGGTGGCGAGGCCGGGGCGGTCAACGCCGCACTGTCGATCATGGTCGGCGGCGCCCCGGAAGACTTCGAGTCGGCCCGCCCGATCCTCGACGTCGTCGGGAAGACCGTGGTCCACGTGGGCCCGAACGGCTCCGGACAGACGGTGAAGGCAGCGAACCAGCTGATCGTGGCCGGTAACATCCAGCTCCTCGCGGAGGCGATCATCTTCCTCGAGGCCTACGGTGTCGACACCGCGGCCGCCGTGGAGGTACTCGGCGGCGGGCTCGCCGGATCGGCCGTCCTGAACCAGAAGGCGCAGAAGATGCTGGACCGGTCGTTCGAACCCGGATTCCGCATCGACCTGCACCACAAGGACCTCGGCATCGTGACCAGCGCTGCCCGTGAGGCCGGCGTCGTGACACCCCTCGGCGCGGTCCTCGCCCAGCTGATGGCCTCCGCCCGCGCGAACGGTGATGGTGGCCTGGATCATTCGGGCCTGCTGCGCGGAGTGGAGCGGCTGTCCGGCCGCCCCTCCCAGTGACCCGCTTCAACTCGTAATCCTCGATGGAGAACTGATATGCCTCGTATGCGCGCCGCTGACGCAGCGGTCAAGATTCTGGAACTCGAAGGTGCCACCCAGGCCTTCGGCCTCCCCGGTGCGGCGATCAACCCGTTCTACGCAGCAATGCGTGACCACGGCGGGATCAAGCACGTCCTCGCCCGCCACGTCGAGGGCGCATCCCACATGGCCGAGGGGTACACCCGCGCCAAGGCCGGAAACATCGGTATCTGCATCGGGACGTCCGGGCCGGCCGGGACCGACATGATCACCGGCCTGTACTCGGCGATGGCGGACTCGATCCCGATCCTCGCGATCACCGGGCAGGCCCCGGTCGCGCGCCTGCACAAGGAAGACTTCCAGGCCGTCGACATCGCCGCGATCGCGGGTCCGGTCACCAAGATGGCGATGACGGTGCTCGAGCCCGCCCAGGTTCCGGGTGCGTTCGCGCAGGCATTTCACCTGATGCGGTCCGGCAGGCCCGGACCGGTTCTCATCGACCTGCCGATCGACGTGCAACTGGCGGAGATCGAGTTCGACCCGGACACCTACCAGCCGCTGCCCGTGTACAAACCGGCGGCGACCCGGGCGCAGGCGGAGAAGGCCCTCGACATGCTGGGGGCCGCCGACCGCCCGCTGATCGTCGCCGGCGGCGGCATCGTCAACGCCGACGCCGCGGATCTGCTCGTGGAACTGGCGGAACTGCTGGACGTTCCGGTGGTGCCGACGCTGATGGGCTGGGGCACCATCCCGGACGACCACCGCCTCGCCGCGGGCATGGTCGGTCTGCAGACCGC
>NZ_JBLWIT010000144.1:0-13219 GCF_048381435.1 Rhodococcus mengyinensis
GAGAATCCTACCGCCGACGCTCACCGCAGTTCCCGCGCGATCGCTCGGGCCGCGCGGCGAGCCTGCTTCGCCGCGAACCCGATCTGCGACGGCCTGGGCACGAACCCGATGAAACGCAACCTCTCGGCGGCCGGCTTTTCACCGGTGGCGTGCGGCCAACCTCGCTCGTCCAGTACGCCGAGGTGCCCGACCAGCTTTTCGAGTTCTTGGCGGAACCCCGTCGCGCAGACCATCGCCTCCGGGTCGATTCGCATCCCGTCCACCAGCCACACGCTGTCCGCGTCGAGTGACTCGACTCCGCGAACGACCTCGATGGACCTGTCTCGGATCGCGGCGATGAGCTCCTTGTCGACGATCGCCGGTGCCACGCCGAGGCGGGCGCTGCGGGCGAAGATCCCCTCGTCGGGGATCGGTAATCCGAACTCGCGCAGGTCGCCGATGCTCCTCTTCCGGCCGAACCGAGCGATTGCGTCCGCGATAGGGACCGGGGCATGGTAGAGCGGCGTTGCGATGAAGTCTCCCGGTATGCCACCAGGTCCCTGGCGGAGCATGATGTTCGGCGGCGTGCGAGCCGAAAGCCAGACCTTTGCCGCGCCTCCGGTGGCGAGGTCGTAGGCAATTTCCATGCCCGAGCAGCCCGCTCCCACCACGAGGACCCGTTTCCCGTTGTACGGCGAGGGATTCCGGTACTGCGAGGAATGAACCAGTGCACCCCGCCAGTCCCCGCGTCCGGGCCAGTCCGGGACGAAGGGCTCATGATCGAAGCCGGTCGCGACCACCACCTCGGCAGCGTCGACCGAACCGGCAGCGGTGGTCAACCGCCAGCGCCCGTCAGTTCGGTCGAGCCGTTCCACCGGGCAGCCCAGGCGCAGTTCGATCCCGTCCGCGCGTGCGTGCCGCTCGAGATGCTCGATCACCTGTTCCCGCGTGGGAAAGGTCGGTGTGCCCTGCTTGTAGGGGCGGTTCGGCAGATGGGAGAATTGCCTGCCGGTGTTCAGTCGCAGCCGGTCATAACGAGAGTGCCACGACGAACCGACTTGGTCGGCTCGGTCGATCAGCAACGGGTTGATGCCACGGTCGGCGAGGGCCACCGCCGCCGCGACCCCGGAGGTGCCGGCACCGACGATTGCGACTTGATGCTCGCTCATCGTGTGCTCCTTGGGTGTTGTCTTGTTTCATGCGGTTTCGGCGACAATGACGCTCATCGTGCCGGTGAGCGAGCGATGGTCGCGGTAGCGCCAGCCAGTGTCCTGCAGCCAGGCGATGCCTTCGTCGACGCTGTAGACGTCGCCGTGTTCGAGGTGGACCGCGAATTCGCCCGCCATCAGGGCGGCCGCGACCGGCTGGGTGTGGGTGGGGTCGGTCCAGAACTCGGCAATCAGCAGCGTGGCGCCGGGTGCGGCGACGTCGCGAATGCGGTGTAGCAGCGCACGATTCTGCTCCGGTGACCAGTAATGCGCCAGGTTCGCGACCAGGAAGGCGTCGTATCCGGCGGGCAGCGGGTCGGCCCCTGCGTCGCCGGCGCATACGTCGATTCGCCCCTCCAGCCCGACCGACGCGATGCGGTCCTGCGCGGTCTGGGCAACCGCCGGCAGCTCGAACACGGTCGCGCTCAGTTGCGGGCAGTGGCGCGCCACCGCGATGGACCAGGAGCCGGTGCCGCCGCCGATGTCGAGGAGTCGACGATTGCCGGACAGATCGACCGTGTCCGGCAGGGCGAGCGAGGGGCCGGCCGAAAACGCCTCGATACCGATCGAGGCGATGGGTTGCAGGGCGGCTTCGAGGTCGAAGATCTGGTGTTTCGGCCCGCGGGCTAGTGCGTCGGCCAGATCTTCCCACGCCGGGAAGCTGATCTTGTCCCAGAACCGCAGCAGCGGACGCAGGTCGGCGGGCGATCCGCCGGCGAGGAACGCGGCCGCCGTCTCGGTATTGACGTACTGTTCGCCTCGGCGTTCGAGCATACCCAGCGCGACCATGGCGTCGGCGCTGATCCGGGTGGCTCGGGCAGTAAGCCCGGTGCGGGCGGCCAGGCCACGCAGGTCGGTGGGGCCCTCGCCCAACGCCTCGAACAAACCGAGTTCGCTGGCGGCGAAGAGGTGTTTGGCGGCCATGAACCCGGACGCCAGCTGCATGATCGGCTCCGGGTTAGGCAGGTCGTGGTCGGTTTCGGCGGAGGTATGGGCTGTCATCGTCATGAAACCAGCGTCGTTGTTGTCGGTTCTGCGTCATATCCCTGAATCCTGGGGAATTCACCCAGATTTCTGGGGTAGGCAGCCCTAACCTGCTGCGATACACTTCGGACATGGCGCAGAGCTTGCTGCCACGCGTCCGCGATCAAATCTCGCGTGCCGTCGCCGACCAGCTGGACTGGGTGGGGTACAGCGCGCGAATGAGCGAGGCCCTGCGCACGGTGATCCCACATGACCGCTGCTGCTGGCACACCGTCGACCCGGGCACCATCCTGTTCACCGGCAGCGTGAACCGGAACGTTGGGTGTTCCGGATCCTGGTTGGCGCACTACGAATACGAGGTCGAGGACGTCGACAAGTGGGCGTTTCTTGCGCACAGTGGCCGCCTGGCGGGTGCACTCAGTCTGGATACCCACGGAGATTTGTCCCGCAGTGCACGGCACCGTTCGCACGAGGCGTACGGAATCGGCGACGAGCTGCGGGTCTCCCTGGTGTCGGACGGGGTCTATTGGGGTGCAGCGGCATTCCTGCGCGATGCGGGCGCGCCGTGGTACACCGCCGAGCACGTCCGCGCAATCGCCGCGCTGGCGCCCGCGCTCGCTACCGGTCTGCGACGTTCGATGCTCCACGAGGTCGAGGTCGCCGTGACGACCGTGGACTACGGCCCCGGCGTGGTGGTCTTCGACGCCGCGGGCGACCCGGAATCGGTCTCACCCGCCGCGGAACGCTGGATCGACGAAATTGTCGAGGTCCCGGCGCCGTCGACGCCGTTCGAATCGAAGGTCGTGCAGGCCATCGCGGCCAGGGCGCGGGCGATCGAACCGGGCACCGATCCGCTGGAACTTGCCGCGCGCTCGCGGGTACGCACGCGATCCGGCGCCTGGCTGTTGCTGTACGGGACCAGGCTTTCCGGCGTCGAAGACGGACGCACTGCCGTCATCATCCAACCCGCGACGCCGCATGAGATCGCGCCCGTCATTGCCATGGCCTACGGACTGTCCCAACGCGAATGCCATCTCACTGCGCTGTGCGTCCAAGGGCGATCGACAAGGGAGATGGCGCACGCAATGTCGTTATCCGTCTACACAATTCAAGACCACATGAAGTCGATCTTCGACAAGACCGGGGTGCGCAGCCGCGGGGAACTGGTGGGGCAGATATTCCTCGAGCACTACGCGCCACGCTGGGAGCTTGCGGCATCCCCGCCATCCGGATGGTGGGCGAAGGGCATCAACTGAATTCGCCGAACTCTCAGCCGTGCGTAACTGCTTCACGGCCAATGGCGCGCCAACCAAGAAGGTGCACCGCCCGAACCATCTCTCCTTCCACGACGCTGCCGCTCACCGACAGTATGCCGTCGACCAGGAACGTGCCCCTCGCACATTCTGTCGCCGCCGCAGCGAACGGAGGTGGCCCCGATTCCCATATCTGGTTCGTCGATGAGCAATTTGTTCACACCACACGATCGACTGGGTGTGGGCATTACTGAGCAGTCGCTTCCGAGCCGATCCTCCGCGGCAATTCGCGGGTATCGGCACGTTCCTCCCCCACGGTCGATTCTCACCCGTTAACATCCACGTTCGTGACCCCGATTAGGACATTTCAGACATTCCCGGTTGCCGTGCTGCGATTCAACTACCGGTTGGTGTGCATTCCGCTGCAGCTGATCGAGGACGTCGGGGTGTCGCAGATGAACCCGGAGGCGTCGACCAGACTCGCTTACGAGCAGTTCCTGATTGGATGCGACCAGGTTGCCGCATGTTTGTTGAACGACGAGACCGCAGCCCACCGTGCGATCGCGTTGACGGCCCACACCACCCGAGTTCGTGTTGCGATCGCGCGCGAGCATCACCGCAAAGAGCGGCAGGGTATTGCGATCTTGGACGAGCAGCGGGGACGATTCGCCAGACGGCAGCGGGAGCGCCATAAGTAAAGCTGATCACACTCCCCCTGGCGCACTACTTTTGTCAATCCTTTACCTTTAGCGGCTAAGGATGAACTGGCCCCATGAGCTCGATCGGCGTCCGGCCCCAGCCCCGCTTGGGAGCAAGACGTGTGGAGTTTCTGCCGTTGCGGGAGAACAATTTTCGTGCATTCGACCGAGGCGCATGATTGGTCCGTACATCCGGGTGGAACAATCCTCGGGTATCCCGCAATCCTCCCCGCATGTCCGGCCTGCGAGTCCCAGTTGCGGCTTCGTCACGGGGTTTCACCAGACGAGGCGGTCGTCGGCGTCGGCATCGTCGGGTGCTGCGCCGTCGTTGATCGGGCCGAACCGAGCGGTGCATCCGGTTCTCGAACCTTCATCCGGTAAGGCCGATCTACAGGGAGTTGACCAACTGCAGCACCGACAACGGCACCGACGGAATACATAGCCCGGCGCTGATCGAGGCGCATCAGCCGGCAATCGGACGGCACTGCTCGAGGTGGAAGGCCGGGATCGCGGACCCGAAAGTACGGCCGCCACAAATAAGACCGTCACCGGCGAGCTCAACACCACCGCGACGTATCCGAGTGCAGCCGCGGCAATCACCCACCTCGCACGCAGGTCACGGGCGTGCAGAACGGAACCATAGTCCACCGCGCCTTCCTACCGCACCCTAGGCACGCGTGACCATGACTCCGGGAAAACCCGGCACACGGGAACCTGGGCGAACGTGAAGCCCGTCCCCAGCACTCCGTTCGGTGCGTCGCTCCGGCGGGGCGCGGAGCGGTCGTCCCGAAACCCGAGCGCCTTTACTTGCGCTTTACCTTGGATCGCGATAGCGTCCAACCAGTCGCACGACGCAGCGGCAAATCGCGATCTCGGACCTTCGAGACCGAGGCGAGAGTCCGCCCAACCGAGATTGGGCGGGTGTGCCCGTACGCGGCGCGCCGACGCCGAATCGATTTTCCGTCGGACGCCGCCACACGGGCGATGGACCCCATCGGTCAGCCATGGGCGGCCTGGACCGGTGGGGCCCCTTCCGGCGTCATGAGCACCCTCCATGGCCTTGTGTGGGCCTGTCGGTAGTGGTGTCGCTGCTGATGTACGGCATGTTCGCGCTCACGACGACCGGGCGGACTCGGGACGTCTCGTCGGCGACGCGATCAGCCGCCACAGCGACCGTCGAGGAATCGGCAGTGCCGGTGACGGGCCGCCGGGCATGGGCAACCTGTCCCTCACTCCCTGATCGCCGAGTGGCGAAACACTATCGCTGGTGCGCACATCGGGCGTGTCGGCGACGGCACCGAGCCTTCAGTTGAGGGTGCCGCCGGCGGCGAGGTAGCCGTCGATGGCACGTTGCAGGCGGTCGAGGGCGGTGCCGTAGGCGGTGAAGTCCCCGGTGTGCTGGGCGGCGCGCAGGTTGGTCAGGGCGGCATTGAGTTCGAGGACCGCGCCGGTCAGCTCCTCCGGCACTGCCTGCGGCGGCACGACCTCGGGAACCGGGGTGCCGGGGCTGGTCTCGGGTGCCGGTGGGGGTGCGGTGGCGGCGTCGCCGCCGGGTGCGGTGGCGGCGCGGCCGGTACCGGGACCGAAGACCTGGTCGAGGGCTTCGGCGAGGGTGGGGCGTACCCGACACGGACACCGCCGGTGCCGGGTTCGCGGTAGCTGACCAGCACCCGGGCCAACTGCGGGAACGTCGAGCCCTCGGCTGTGGTGGACAGCCGCTCGGTGAACAGCGGTTCGACGTAGAGGACACCGCCGTCGGCGATCGGCAAGGTGAGCAGGTTGCCGTAGTGGATGCGGTTCGACCGCTCGAGCAACGTGCGTTCGGAGGCCACCCGGGTGTCGGAGATCATCGAGTTCTGTATCTGCTGCGGACCTTGGGTCAGGGTGTCAGTCGGCAACTGCAGGATTTCGATCGTTCCGTATCCATCGGGATCCGAACGCACCGACAGGTAGGCGGAGAGGAATTCGCGGTTGAAGCCGACCATGGCGCTGGCGAGCCGGAACGACGGCTGCGTCGTCTCGGGGTCTCCGACCAGGATGTAATACGGAGGCTGTTGCCCCGTACTGTCCGAGGTCGGATCCGACGGCACCGACCAGAAGGCGTTGTTGGTGAAGAATTCCCGCGGATCGTTGACGTGGTATTTCGCCAGATGCTGGCGCTGGATCCGGAACAGGTCCTCGGGGTAGCGGAGATGAGCGCGCAGTTCGTCGGAGATCGCCTCGCCAGGTCTGACGGTGCCGGGGAACACGCTCATCCACGCGGCCAGGACCGGGTCCTCCCGGTCGATCTGGTAGAGGGTGACGGTGCCGTCGTAGGCGTCGACGGTGGCCTTGACCGAGTTGCGCACGTACGAGATCTCCTGCCGGGGCAGCGGACGCCCGGTGTCGGTGATCACCGGCTCGGTCAGCGCCCCGGACTGTGCGTAGGGGTAGTGCTCGAGGGTGGTGTAGGCGTCGACGATCCAGGTGATCCGCCCGTCGACGACGGCCGGGTAGGGGTTGGTATCGGTGGTCAGCCAGGGGGCGACGTGCTCGACCCGGGTTTTCGGGTCGCGGTTGAAGATGATCTTCGATTCGGCTCCGATGGCGCCGGAGAACAGGATGTTGCGTTCGGCGTATTGGGCGGCGAACGCCAGCCGGTTGATCCAGTTCCCGATGGGCACTCCGCCGGCGCCGGTGTAGGTGTAGGTGGAGACGTCGGTGTCGTACTCCCGCGCCGGTGCACCCGCCTCGGCACCGACGATGGCGTAGTCCGGGCCCTCGGACTGCGCGATCACCTCGCCGTAGTAGATGCGGGGTTGGTCGACCGGGATCAGTTGCTGGCCGGTCGCCTGGGACGCGAGATCGCTCACGGTGTAGATCGGGTAGCCGCTGTCGCTGCTGGCGCTCTGGCCGGAGGCGTCCCGGACGGCGGCGTTGACGCGGTTGGCGGGGGCGGCGACGAACCCGTTGCCGTGGGTGTAGACGAGGTGCCGGTTGATCCACTGGGTTTGGTTGCCGCTGAGGCTGTTCGGGGACAGCTCCCGGGCGGCGACGATGTAGTCGGCGACCTCCCCGTCGATGGTGTATCGGTCGATGTCGAGGGTCGGGGTGAAACCGTAGAAATTCTTCAATTGTTGTTGCTGGGTGAAGGTGCGGGAGAGCACGTTCGGGTCCAGAAGTCGCGCGTTGGCGATGGTGGTGACGTCGGCCGGGACGTCGCGCGGCGCCCGGGTGCCCACACCCGGATAGGCCTCGTACTGCACCCGGTCCGGGCCCAGTCCGTAGGCCTGCCGGGTCGCGGCGATGTTGCGTTCGATGTACGGGCGTTCCCGATCGGCCGCGTTCGGGCGCACCGAGAACTGTTCCATCAGCGCCGGGAAGATTCCCCCGACCAGGATCGAGGACAACACCAGTAGCGCGGTGGCCATCGCCGGAATCCGCAGATCCCGCACCACGATTGCGGCGAAGAACGCGATCGCGCACACGATCGCGATGGAGAACATGATCAGCCGCGCCGGCAGGACGGCATTGATGTCGGTGAACCCGGCCCCGGTGAAGGTGGGTTCCTTACGGCTGCCCCACAGCAACGCATACCGATCCAGCCAGTACGCGACCGCCTTCAGCGCGACGAACGACCCGGCCAGCACCGCGAGCTGGACACGCGCCGCGGCGGTGACCTCGATGGGGTTCCCGCCGCGCTTGGGGGTCACCCGGATCCCACCGAACAGGTAGTGCGCGGCGAGGCTGAGCCACAAGGCGAAGAATACCGCGACGAACAACCAGGTCAGGATCAGCCGGTAGAGCGGCAGGTCGAAGACATAGAAACCGATGTCGTGCCCGAATTCTGCGTCGGCTGTGCCGAAATCGCCACCGCGCAGGAACAGTTGCACGGTGGCCCAGTTCGCTTGCGCGTTCAGCCCGAACGGCAGAGCCAGCAGCAGTGGGATACCGATGCCGAACAACCGGGGCCGGCTCATCGCCACGGTCCGGTACTGCTCGAGCGAATCCTTGTTCGCGGCCGCGGCCGCGAACAGGGGCCGTGACCGGTAGGCCCAGATCAGGGTGCCGAACATCAGGGCACCGATGAGCAGGGTCACCGCGAGGAACAAGACCAGCCGAGTCAGCAGAATCGTGCCCCACACGGTCCGGTAGCCGACCTCACCGAACCACAACCACTCCGTATACACCGTGATCAGCCGCGGCCCGATCACCAGCAACGCCACAAAGCCCAGCAGCACCCAGATCGATCTGACCGCTCCCCGCGACAGCGGCCGCGCATCCTCCGACGGTTGCATGCTCACCTCCCGCGGACCCCCACGCCTATCGCAACGGCCGGCGACGTGTTGTGAACGGGCCGGACGACACACACAGAATGCCCGTTTCGGCCCACTCCGGGGGTGGGTGGGGCGGGTTCGACCACGGCGATCAGCGGGCAGCTCTTCGTCATCTACCTCGCCCCCCGAATCAGGTCCCTGACCTGTCGTTCCAGCGAAGCGAGTCGGTCGGCGATCGGCTGACTGTGCAGGATCTCGGCCACCTGGTCGGCCTCGTCCGGTGCCAGAGCGATCGCCCGGGCGGGAACCTCAAGATCGGAGTCGTCATAGCAGAGCATGTGCCGGGGGCCGCGGGGATCGACCAGCAGGTAGAGGTGTCCGCCGGCGCGGGCGACGACGTGGTGCAGCACGCCCTTGCCGGGTACCGTCGTCCGATCGATGGACATCGAAGCTCCCTACTGGAGATGAACCCAGTCTGTGCAGGCGATCGATGCTGTCACAATGGGGTCCGACACCCATTTACACTGGGCAACGACATGTATGGACATTTGCGATGTGCAGCGGTCAAGCTGGACCCATGAACCGTCGCGCATCGGTCGTGGACCGGTTCCGAGGACAAGCGCGAACACCTGCCGGCGCGCTGTTCTGGCGAGTATTCGTGATCAACGGGCTGGTCTTCACGGTCGGCACCCTTGCCCTCGCCCTGTCACCGGCGACAGTGTCGACGCATATCCGGCTGACCGAAATTCCGGTGCTCGTCGTGGGACTGGCCGCGATCCTCGCCGCGAACGCCCTTCTGCTGCGGTCGAGCCTCGCACCGCTCGACCAACTCGCCAGTTCCATGGGCCGGGTGGACCCCCCACGCCGCAGTGACCGGATCGACGACCGAGGCACGGGCGACCTACGGCATCTCATCGCCTCGTTCAACGCCATGCTGGACCGGCTCGAGACCGAGCGAACCTCGGCGAGCGGGTCGGCCCTCGCCGCCCAGGAAGCCGAACGAGCGCGGATCGCGCGCGAGCTGCACGACGAGATCGGCCAAAGCCTCACCGTCGCACTGCTTGCGCTCAAACGTGCCGTCGACAAAGCGCCGACGGGACTTCGCGGGGACCTGCACCACGCCCAGGATGCCGTGCGCGGCAGCCTCGACGAGGTCAGTGGCATCGCCCGTCGGCTGCGACCCGACGTTCTCGAGGACCTCGGCCTGCACAGCGCGCTCAACGCCCTGTGCAGCGAATTCAGCCAGGCGACCGGCGTCGACGTCGTCAAACACCTCGACGCCCACCTCGCCCGGCTGGACCCGAACATCGAACTCGTCTGTTACCGCGTCGCACAAGAAGCGCTGACCAACGTCGCTCGCCACGCCGGCGCCGACAAGGTTCGGGTGGACCTCCATGCCACCGACGAACACCTGACGCTGCGCATCGCCGACGACGGCAAGGGCGGAGTGGTCACTGCCGGTGCCGGTATCACCGGAATGCGCGAACGCGCCCTGCTGGTCGACGCCACCCTCACCATCGACTCGTCGTCCAGCGAGGGGACGCAGATCCGGCTGATCGTCCCGGTCCACGTGCAATCGAGGCCACGATGACCAGGCAACCTGCCCGCATTCTGCTCGCCGACGACCACGCGATGGTGCGCAGCGGCCTGCGGATGATCCTCGACGCCGAGCCCGACCTGCAGGTGGTCGCCGAGGCAGCCAACGGATACGAGGCGATCGATGCACTCGCCCACACCCCGACGGACCTGGCGATCCTCGACATCGCGATGCCGCGGATGACCGGGCTGCAAGCGGCCCGCGAAATCACCCGGTCCCATCCCCACGTGAGGATCCTGATCCTGTCGATGTACGACAACGAGCAATACTTCTTCGAGGCCCTCAAAGCCGGCGCCTCCGGCTACGTCCTCAAATCCGTCGCCGACCGCGACCTGCTCGAAGCATGCCGGGCAACCCTGCGGGGCGAACCCTTCCTCTACGCCGGCGCGGTCACCGCCCTCATCCGCGACTACCTGCACCGAGCCCGGCACGGAGAATCATTACCGAGCACCATCCTCACCCCCCGCGAAGAGGAAATACTGAAACTGATCGCCGAAGGCGACACCACCCGAGAAATCGGGAACACCTTGAGTATCAGCGCCAAAACGGTCGACCGGCACCGCGCAAACATCCTGAAGAAACTCGGACTACGAGACAGACTCGCCCTGACCCGATACGCAATCCGTTCCGGACTGATCGAGCCGTAATCGTCGTACTCCCCGCCCACCGCGGAGACCCTTCTCAGACCATGGTGTAGACGCGAGCTGGGACGTCTACATGGATTTAGTTGCCGTACCTTTGTGTGTGCCGGGGATTCTCGTTCAGTCAGGTGGCGGCGGTCGGCGAGCGGATCGATCGGTTTGTGACTCCGGTCGACCTTTTCTCGGTGTCCCGTGCCCCGGCGGATGACCGTCGAATTCCACCTATTCCCCGGTTCCGCTGGAATCGAACCGGCGTCGATGGGTGAGCGCAGCCATTCCCTGCACCGCAGGCCGTGAACCTGCTGCTACATGTCGTCCACCCCGATAAGTGGGTGTCGGACCCGATTGTGCCGGCGCGGGTGCCGGGCAACGATTGACCCGCCCCCGCACGAGCCACTGTCATCGGCCGCCGCCGCACATGTCGGCGCGGCCCTCACCCCTTTTCGAACCTCCTGTGCGCCAGTCGCTCGAGACCCCCAACGCGACGATGGCCGTGGCATCACGCCCGTCAGACGAGACGACGACGGACCGGACTCGAGGACGGACCGGTGCAGCCGAACTGCTGGTCCTGGAGGACTTGGAAATTCGTGCCGCCGGTGCGCGGCCGGATGTTTCGCCAACACGAGTGTACGGAGCGGGTTCAGGTAGCCGATGATCATGGTGTCCTCGAAGCTGGGAAGCAGGCCGCCGCCGCGGCCCAACCTGATCCGGCGGTGCGGACACAGATCGTAGTCGCCCCACTGGTGTGGGTCGCGCTGCTCGACGCCCCCACACCGGCGTTCCCCGACCCACCACCTCGCTGCAGGTTGCATCACCTCGCGTGTCCGCCGGAGTGGCCGGTGTCATACCGGATCCAGGGCCGCGGACTCGTGGCCCCGGGGTACCGGTGCGCCGTGCGCGCCTCCGCTGTCCTGATTCCACAGAATCACCTCGCCGCCCTTTTCGATTCCGGCAGCTCCGATCGGCCGCTGGGCGACGATCACTCCGACGGTCGGCGCCCCGGCGCCTTTCGGCCCGACCGGGATCAGTCCCGCCCCGCGCACAATGGCGCAGGCATCGTCCGCGCCGAAGCCGACCACATCGGGCACCTCGCGCACCTCGCGCACCGGACCGCCCTTCCGCATAACCCGATTGTAAGCCTCCAGGTTGCCCGCCAGCCCGGGGCTGGAGCGGTCGCGTCGCGCATCGGCACCCGTACCGTCGGCGGCGGAACCGCCGGTGCGATGATCGCGTACCTGTCCTTGATCCTGGGCGAGTTGATTCCCAAACATATTGCGCTGCACCGCTCCAGTGACGTGTCCCTGCTCACTACTCCGACCCTGGGCCGGTTCGCCACGGTGGTGCGCCCGGTGATCTGACTGCTGTCGGCCTCGACCGACCTGTTGGTGCGCCTGCTCGGTGAGGACCCGAAAGCGACAAACGAAGCGACCAGACACATTACGGAGCGGGCCGCAACGGTATTGCTGGGCACCGATGCGACCACGGTCCTCGAAACAGGCCCGCGGTAACATCCGAGAGGGATGGCCTCGGAAAAACCTTGTGGGCCTGCGCTTATGCGGGCGTTTTCAGCGGTGGTCACCGGTGGGACGGAGCAGGGCAGCTCGGTGCCCGGTGAGGCGTTCGATGTCGAAGACGAGGTACCCCTCGTCGGGGCCCTCGGTCCAGGGCGCGCGGGTGGGGTCGTCGAATCCGTGGAGGCCGTCGGTGCCGATCACCAACCGGGATCGCCCGATGGCGAGGACCGTCCAGCCGGTGCGCGTCACCGACGCGATGGCCCCGGCTTCGAGGGCTACGACGGTGGCGTCGAAACGGTCGAACCACTGATGTCCTCCGGTAGGGATGACGATCTGCCCGTCCGGGGCGGCGAAGGTCACCGGCCACACGGCCGGCAGGGCATTGTCAGTGTAGATCAGCCGCCCGGCGGCCACGGACCGCAACAGACTCAGGCACTCCCCCGTCCGGAGCGCCCCGTTGATCGGGGCGCTCGCTGGCTCCAGGTGAGAGTCCATGGTGTCCTGTTCATCGGTGCGCGTTCCGACCCCTCCAGCATTGTCGGCGGCACCGCGGACGGGCAGGGGACAAAGTCATCACCTTCATACTGTTTACGCCGACCGTGGGCGAGTCGAATGGATGCAAACCCCAACCCGCGTGCATCGAGCGCACCCGACCGGACAGCGTTCCCGTGGGCGGTGCTCGGGCCCTCAAGGCGGGCAGGTCGTGGGCACACATTGCGACGCAAATCGAGGTTGCACCCCCTGCCACCAGCGACCACCTCGCTCTGACGGATCGGGACTGGCGGGAGGCATTCGTCGCCCACCAGAATGCCCGGGCAGCACGGCTTGATGACCATACCGGGACCCGGTGGTCGTAGACGAGGCACCGTCACAAGTCGGCGACGACCGCGCATCGCCGGATGCCGGTTGAGGACTGCAGCTGCACGTGGGCGCCAGAGAGTGATACCAGCGGATTTCGGTCACAGATCCCTGGGAATCGCCATTCCGGCGCCCGGGACCCGAAAGGTGCTGGCACAGTCGAACCATGGCGCTTCGTCGGCGGTCGGCCATCACTACGTGGCCCCTTGTGAGTCCATCGGTCGCGATGGC